>JAKSDN010000666.1 GCA_022360075.1 Kiloniellales bacterium
CCTTGAACATCGGCAGCAGGTAGTCGTAGAGGCCTGAGTTGGCCGTCGAGGTCGTGGACTGCACGATGATCGACTTGTCGCCGGCAAGGGCCATCGGCGCCAGCGCGACGGCTGCGGCGAAGGCGAGACTGCTGAGCGTGAGATCGCGACGTTTCATGTTTGCGCTCCCTTGGGCACTTGTGGTTGATCGGCTGCTCACAGAACGATGCGGCCCTCGAGGTAGGCGCGTGCCGCCTCGCAAGCCGGGCTCGTGAAGAAGCGGTCGGCCGATGCCTGTTCGGCGAGCCGACCGCGGTGGAGAAAGACGACCTCGTCGGCGAGGCGCCTGGCCTGGCCGAGATCGTGGGTGACGAAGATGATCTTGGTGCCGCGCGCCTGGGCACCGCAGACGATCTCCTCGATCATCAGGACCGAGGCGGGGTCGAGACTCGCGGTGGGCTCGTCGAGGAAGAGGACCTCGGGCTCGACGGCGAGCGCGCGGGCCAGCGCCAGGCGCTGCTGCTCGCCGCCGGAGAGCAGGCGAGCCGGCTGCTTGGCCCGATCCAGCAGGCCGACATGGTCGAGGATCCCGTCGCGCCGGTCCCGCGCGACCGGGCCCTTGAGGCGCAGCACGTAGTCGACGTTGGCCGCGACCGAGCGGCGCAGCAGCACCGGCTGCTGGAACACCATGGCCTGGCGCCGCCGGACCGCCTCGCCGAGCGGCGCACCGCCCCAGCGGATCGCACCGGAGGTGGGTTCCAGAAGGCCGTGCAGCAGGCGCAGCAGGAGGCTCTTGCCGGCGCCGTTCGGGCCCATCACCGCCGTGAAGCTTCCCGCGGCCAGGGTCAGGTCGATGCCGTCGACCAGCCGCTTGCCATCGATCTCGAGGGTCAGGCCTTCGGTCCGCAGCGGCAGGAGCGCTTCGGCCGCCGGCCCCGCGGCGGCGGCTCTCGGCAAGGTCACGGCGCCGGCGGAGGGGTCAAGCATAGGCGTAGCGCTGGGCGGTCAGGCGCAGGGACATGACCAGTGCGTTCACGCCGAGCGCGATCGCCAGAAGCACGATGCCGAGCGCCAGGGCGAGCGGGAGATCGCCCTTCGAAGTCTCGAGCGCGATCGCGGTGGTCATGACCCGCGTCAGGTGGTCGATGTTGCCGCCGACGATGATCACCGCACCGACCTCGGCGACGGCCCGGCCGAAGCCGGCCAAGGCTACGGTCAGCAGCGCGTAGCGCGCGTCCCATATCAGCGTGCCGATCATGGTCTGCCTCGATACGCAAAAGGAGCGGAGCTGCTCGGCGTATTCCTTGTGCAGGTCCTCGAGCACTTGGCGGGACAGCGCCGCGATGATCGGCGTGATGAGAATCGTCTGGGCGACGATCATCGCCGTCGGGGTGTAGAGCAGGCCGAGCCAGCCGAGTGGCCCCGCCCGCGAGAAGTGCAGGTAGACGATGAGCCCCACGACCACCGGCGGCAGCCCCATCAGTGCGTTGACCACGACGAGGGCGAAGCCGCGTCCGTGGAAGCGGCTCACCGCCAGCAAGGCGCCCAAGGGAAGCCCGATCAGGCAGGCGATCGCCATGGCCGTCAGGCTCACGCGCAGCGACAGGCCGATGATCTCCAGGAGATCCGCATCGCCCCGGGCCACGAGCGCCGCCGCCAACCTGAAGGCTTCTCCGAAATCCTGCATAATTTCCCTCGATCGCAGAATAATGTCAGGATTCCGCGTTCCGAGGGAATTCGCAAGCATTCTCAGGCCGGAGGCGCGACGGTCCTGGCCAGGAGGCCGGCGAGACGGCGGGCCTCCGCGTCCGAGAGCTTCGCCCCCACCTGCGCCTCAATGGCCCCAGCGTAGACCGGCCACATCTCGCGAAGCAGGGCCCGCCCCGCGCCCGTCAGCGTCCGGATGCGCCCGCGCGCGTCGTCCGGATCGACGGCTCTTTCGAGATAGCCGGCCGTCTCCAAGCGCTCGACCAGCCGCGAAACGTTGTACTGAGGCAGCAGCATCCGCGCCTCGAACTCGACCGCGCGCAGGCCGGCCACCGTAAGCGCTTGGAGAGCTTCTTGTGGAACCGCGGGTCTCACCTGTCGGGATTGATGCGGGCTGCCGCATAAAGCCCAGGTCGAAAAGCAAAGTTCAGTGTTCTGGAGTCTCGCCCCTGCCCTCCCCGCGTGTCATTGCCGGGCGGGCGAAGCCCGAGCGCTTCGCGCTCCCGGCAATCCATCGAGGTCCGAGACTCGGACCCGAATGGACCCTCGGGTCAAGCCCGAGGGTGACAGCGTATGGGGGAACCTGATCCGACGGTTCGAAGAAAAGCGCATCGCATCACAGGGCTTCGAAGCGACCACCTAACAGAAAGGTCGAACTATGAAGCCGATGGCCATCCCGACCATCACTGGCGCCTTCCTCCGAGGCAGCCTCCCAGTACATGCCGAGCCGACCGAGTTCATCCTCGACAATAGCCAAGAGTCTACCACCTTCGAGGTCAGCCACGCCGGCTTCTCCCCGCTGCGCGGTCGCTTTCTGGAGGGGGCGCCGCCTTCCTGTTCGACGATGCCAAGCTCACCTCGAGAGGATGGATTGGAACTAGCCCAGCAGCCGTAGGACGAGCTGGGCCTGCTGGTTGCTCTGCGCCACCATCGCGACGCCGGCCTGGGTGAGGATCTGCAGGCTGGTGAACTGCGTCATCTCCGCGGCGATGTCGAGGTCGATGAGCTGGCTGCGCGCGTTCTCGGTGTTCTCGAACACGGTCGAGAGATTGTTGATCGCGATCTCCAACCGGTTCTGCGAGGCGCCGATGCTGGCGCGCACGGAGACCAGCTCTTCCAGCGCGGCGTCGATCGCCAGGCTCGCCTTGTCCGCCTCGGCGGCGCTGGAGATGACCACGCTGTCGAGGCCCAGGCTGTTGCGCGTCAGCGAGCCGACGTTCACGGCGAGCTCGTCCTGGGTGGCGATTCCCGAGCCGATCTTGAAATTGAAGTTCCGCTTGGCGATACCGACCTCGCCCTCGTAGGCCTGGGTGAAGTCGAGCAGGTCGCGGTCGAGCGAGACGGTCTGCTCGCTCGCCACGTTGAGCGAGCCTGAGACGGCAGAGTTGTTGCCGATCGCCACCGACATCGACAGGAAAGGCGCCGTCGCGCGATCGAGGTCCATCAGGCCTTGGCCGAAGGTCGAGTCGACGCCCGCCGTGCCCAGGTCGGTCGCCGTGGAGAACAGCATGTCCGCGATCTCCGTGCCCGATAGCTGAGGCGCCGCCTCCTTCATCAGAGCCACCGCGCCCGCGACCATGGGCGCGGCCATCGAGGTGCCGCTGTTCAGGCCCGTGCTGCCGTCGTTGGTCGTCGAGAGGATGCCGACGCCCGGGGCGGAGAGAGTGAACTGCTGGGTGACGCCGGCCTTGTTGGAGAAGCTCGCCAGCGCATCGTTGTCGTCGGTCGCGACGACGGCGATCAGCATGCCCTTGGCGTCGGCCGAGACCGCGAAGTTGGCCGGGAAACCGGCCTCGTCGAGCGAATCGTTGCCGGCCGCCGCCACCACCACGATACCTGCGTTGACCGCGCGGGTGATGGCATTCTGCAAGGCCGTATGGGTCACGAAGCCGGGCGTCCCCAGGCTCAGATTGATCACGTCCGCGCGGTTGGCGATGGCCAGATCGACCGCATCGGCCACGTTGTTGAAGTCCACGCCGCCGCCGCCCTCGGCCACGTTGACCGCGATCAGATCGGCGTTGTAGGCGACGCCGTGCGTGCCGATGCCGTTCTTGGCGGCGGCAACGATGCCGGCGACATGGGTGCCGTGGCCCTGGTCGGGGCTGACCGTGTCGTCGTTGCCGTTGCCGCTGGTCGGCGTCGTGAACTGCAGCAGGGTCGTGCCGCCGGAGGTGATCGCGCCCGCGCTCATGTCGGTGGTCAGGCCGATCTGCACGGTCTTGGTGCCGTTGTTCTCGGTCAGGGTGAATTGCCGGACCTGGCTGGCGCCGCCGGTGTTGAGATTGACGGTCGCCTTGTAGGCGACGCCGCCCAGGGTCAGCGTCACGGCCGCGGCATCGGCGGTCCCGGTGATGTTGATCTGCGGGACATAGCCCGACTCGAAGAAGTCCACGCCCTCGCCGATCGAAACCAGCGAGACGTTGGTGACGTCGCCGCCGCCGCCCGAGGCGAAGACTCCCGCGCCGATCGTCGCGGACAGGCCATCCACGGTGTCGTCGACGAGATCGACGGCCAAGGTCAGGTTGTCCAGGAAATCGACATGGTCGATGTCGATACCGGTATCGACGACGGCGACGGTCACGCCCTGGCCGGTGTAGCCGCGCGCATAGGCCGCAGAGGCGTTGATGTTGTCGAGCGCGGTCGAGGCGAGGTACTCGGTGGTGTGGAAGCTTGCCGGATCGAGCTCGCCGGCAATGGTGCCGATCGTCTTGCCCGTGCTGTCGGCGACCGAGACGACCAGTTGGTCGGTCGTTGCCGTGCCGCCCAGGTGCGTATAGGTCACGCGGCCCGTGTTGACGTCCTCTTGGGTGAAGCTGTCGCCCAGGTTGAGGAAAGTTTCGTTCAGCTTGAGCTGGCCGCTCGTTGTCTCGCTGCGGATCGTGTAGACGATGCCGGTTTCGGTGTCGCCCTGCAGCAGTGAGCGTCCGTTGAAGGTGGTGTCCTTGGCGATGCGGTCGAGCTCGTTGCTTAGGGCCTGGAACTCGGTGTCCAGCATGGCCCGCTCGCGGTCGGCAAGCTGGTCGGAGCCGGCCTGGACCGCCAGGCTCTTCATGCGCAGCAGGATGGAGTCGATCTGGGAGGCGGCGCCGTCGGCGATCTGCAGCATGGAGGCCGCTTGATTGGCATTGACCGCGGCCTGGCTGAGCGAGGCGACCTCTGCCGTGAGACGCGAGCCGATCGAGAGCGCCGCCGCATCGTCGCGCGCGGCGATCACGCGCGTGCCGGAAGACAGCTTCGCCACCGATCGCGAGACCTGGTCGCTGCTGCCCGACAAAAGCCGATTGGCCACCGCCGCGCTGGCGTTATGGATGATCGACAAGCTCACGTCTACTACCTGTAGCCGATTTCAAAGGCGGACTAAGACCGCCCAGGTCATCCTGACCTCATTCCTCGGTCGCCGGACAAAGCCCTTTCATCCGGAGACCAGTGTCCGAGTAAAACACTCACCCGTGAACGGCTGGTTAATGGCGATACCTCGCGCCGCCGGCCGACGGCGACGGCCTTCTCCTCAGACGGCCTTCTCCTCAAGTGCCGAGGTTAATGCGATTAAGGTCAGCAGTGCCGTCCGAGGCGACAACGCCGCGACCTGGACAAGGCCAAGTGTTTCGGTCTCTTTAATAAAATTCGAAGCATCTTGCTCTAATCGCATTAGACTGTGCCCCGCCGAAGAAGCGACACCGCACAACGCGAGGGCGACCAACTCCAAGGGCGACCTTGACCGACCAAGTCCGACGGATCTTGAAACGGCAGGCCGCGCATCCAATCTCGCAGCGGAAACAGGGTCTATGGCAGAGCAGAAACGCAAGGCGATCGCAGAAGAGTCCGGAGCGACGGCGGGGAGCAAAGCCTTCCCGGCCGAGCCGGAGCCGGACGGCGGTGCCCAGCGCGCCCGACAGCTCCTTCAAGAGACCCAACGGCGCGCCGCGGCCTTGACCCAGATGAGCCAGAGCGGCGAAGTCACCCCCCCGCCACCCGCCGATGGCGCTGGAGACGATTCGGCGACGACTGAGGCGGACAGTTGGCGCATCGCGCCCTCGGCGGTGAACTTCGAGGATCCGCTGCTCTCCTGCCTGGCGATGATCACCGGGCTGGTCAATCGGCCGATCTCCGAGCAGGCACTGAAGGCCGGGCTGCCGCACGGCGGCGAGCGCTTCACGCCGGAGCTGGCGATCCAGGCGGCCCATCGTGCCGGCCTCGGCGCACGCCTCGTGCACCGCCCCAAGGTCACCGACATCCTGCCGCTCACCCTGCCTTGCATCCTCTTGCTCAAGGGCGGCAACGCCTGCGTCCTGATCAAGCGCCCGGACCAGAAGACGGCCGAGATCGTCCATCCCGAGGGTGGCGGCACCAAGATCGTCGAGGTCGGCGCGCTGCAGGAGCAGTTCATCGGCTACGCGATCTTCGTGCGCGCCGAGTTCAAGCTCGACGCCCGCGCCTCGGACGTCCGCCTGTCGCATCCCAAGGCCTGGTTCTGGGGCACGATCGCCAAGTTCTGGCCCATCTACAATCACGTGTTCCTGGCGTCGATCCTGATCAACGCCTTCGCGATCGCCAGCCCGCTGTTCATCATGAACGTCTACGACCGGGTGGTGCCGAACAACGCGCTCGAGACGCTCTGGGTGCTGGCGCTGGGCGTCGGCATCGTCTTCGTCTTCGAGTTCATCATGCGCAACATGCGCACCTACTTCGTCGACACCGCCGGCAAGAACGCCGACATCATGATCGCCAGCCGGCTGCTCGAGCACGTCATGGCGATGAAGCTCGACAAGAAGCCGCCCTCGACCGGCGCGCTCGCGAACAATCTGCGCGAGTTCGAGTCGCTGCGCGAGTTCTTCACCTCGGGCACCCTGCTCGCCTTCATCGACCTGCCCTTCATCTTTCTCTTCATCGGCGTGATTTGGCTGGTCTCGGGCAGCATCGCCCTGATCCCGCTCGCCGTGGTGCCGATCGTGATCCTGGCCGGCGTGTTCCTCCAGTTTCCGCTGCGCAACGTCATCGAGAAAACCCATCGCGAGCAGAGCCAGAAGCACGCCCTGCTGTTCGAGACCATCGACGGCGTCGAGACCATCAAGTCGATCTCCGCCGAGGGCCGCGTCCAGCGCGCCTGGGAGCGCTTCGTCGGCCTCACCGCCCGCTCGGCCGGCAAGGCGCAGTTCCTCTCGGGACTGGCCACGACCATGGCGCAGCTCTCGATCCAGATGACCACGGTCGCGGTCGTGGTCTACGGCGTGTACCTGATCGCGGCCGGCGACATCACCATGGGCGCGCTGATCGCCTCGACCATCCTGACCGGCCGGGCCCTGCAGCCGCTCGGCGCGGTGGCGACGATGCTCACCCGCCTGCAGCAGTCGCGGGTCGCGCTCAAGTCGCTCGACACCCTGATGAAGACGCCGGTCGAGCGCGACGACAGCAAGACGTTCCTGCACCGCCCGCACCTGAACGGCCAGATCCAATTCAAGAACGTCACCTTCGCCTACCCGGGCCAAGAGACTGGGGCACTCAACGGCGCGAGCTTCACCATCGAGCCCGGCGAGAAGGTCGGTATCCTCGGGCGCGTCGGCTCGGGCAAGAGCACCCTCGCGCGGCTCCTGCTCGGGCTCTACGAGCCGGTCGAGGGCGCGGTGCTGGTCGACGGCACCGACATCCGCCAGATCGATCCCGCCGACCTGCGGCGCAACATCGGCTACGTCAGCCAGGACAACTACCTCTTCTTCGGCTCGGTACGCGACAACATCGCTTTCGGCGCGCCGCACCTGGATCAGAAGACGATCGACCGGGCCGCCGAAGTGGCCGGCGTGACCGACTTCCTGCACAGCCATCCCATGGGTTTCGACCTGCCGGTCGGCGAGCGCGGCATGGCGCTGTCGGGCGGCCAGAGACAGGCGATCGTCATCGCGCGGGCCCTGCTTCAGGACCCGCCGATGCTGATGCTCGACGAGCCGACCTCCTCGATGGACAACGCCTCGGAGCAGCAGTTCAAGACGCGCCTGGGCGAGGTGCTGGGCGACAAGTCCTTGATCCTGGTTACCCACCGCGGCTCGCTGCTCAGCTTGGTCGACCGCCTGATCGTGCTCGATGCCGGCAAGGTCGTCGCCGACGGCCCCAAGGACGACGTCCTGCGGGCGCTCAAGTCAGGCCAGGTGCGCGCGAAGCCTTCGCCGTCGGGTGCCCTCCCCGGCGCCGGCGCAGGCGGGGGCAAAGCACCGTCGGGCGACGGGCCGAAGGAGTAACGCGAAGATGTCGATCGGCAAGCTCTACGACGCGGACGATCTGGACTTCGTCCCCGACCTCGAGGCGGCGGCGCGGCGGCGCGGCCACCGCTTCGCCTATCTGCTGACCACCATGGTCTTCGTCTTCTTCGTGACCTTCGTCGCCTGGGCCAACTTCGCCGTGCTGGACGAGGTAACGCGCGGCGATTCGACCGTCATTCCGTCGAGCAAGACCCAGGTCATCCAGAACCTCGAAGGCGGTATCCTGGCCGAGATCCTGGTGCGCGAGGGCGACATCGTCGACCGCGGCGACATCCTGGTGCGCATCGACAACACCACGGCGCAGGCCAACTTCCGAGACGCCCGTACGCGCCATTTGGCGCTCCTGGCCAAGACCGAGCGCCTGCGCGCCGAGTTGGAGGATCGCGAGCCCGCCTTCCCCGAGGAGGTCCTGGCCGACGCCCCCGAAGCGGCACGGGACGAGGAAGCGCAGTACCGCGCACGGGCGGCTCAGTTCGCCGCGCAAAAGGCGGTGCTCGAGTCTCAGGGGCAGCAGCGCCTGGGAGAAGTGCAGGAGATGCGCAGCCGGCAAAGCCAGCTCTCACGTAGCCTCGGCCTCGCGCGCGAGGAGCTGGCGATCACCGAGCCGCTAGTCCGCAAGAAACTCATGCCCAAGGTCGACCTTCTGCGCGTACAGCGCGAGATCGCCGATCTGGAAGGCGAGATCCGGACCGTCAAGCTGACCATCCCGCGCCTACAGCAGGCCGCGGAGGAGGCCGATCAGCGGGTTCAGGAGTTCTCGCTCACCACCAAGGCGCAGATCTCCGACGAGCTGAGCCTGGCCAGGACCGAGCTGCAGTCGGTCAGCGAGATGCTGTTCGCCGGCGAGGACCGGGTCACGCGCACGGAGGTGCGATCGCCGGTCCACGGCACGATCAAGGAGATCAAGCACAACACGGTGGGCGGCGTCATTCGCCCGGCGGAGGATATCCTGGAGATCGTGCCGCTGGACGATACCCTGCTGGTCGAGGCTCGCATCCGGCCCGCCGACATCGCCTTCCTCAGCCCGGGCCAGAACGCCATGGTCAAGATCACGGCTTACGACTTCTCGATCTACGGCGGCCTCAAGGCCAGCCTCGAGAACATCAGCGCCGACACGATCAAGGACGAGAACGGCGAGAGCTTTTATCGGGTCTACTTGCGGACGGAGCGCAACAAGCTGAAGCACCACGACCGCGAGCTGCCGATCATCCCGGGCATGACCGCGAGCGTCGAGATCCTGACCGGGCAGAAGACGGTCTTCGACTATCTGATGAAGCCGATCCTCAAGGCCCGCGACCGGGCACTGAAAGAACGTTAGGGAACAGGCGAATCAGCAGCCCCTCACCCCGAGAGCTCAAGAAAGAACAGATACGGGGCTGGAATCCCATCATGCGTCCTTCGAGACGCCCGCTCACGCGGGCTCCTCAGAGCTTGTGAAAAAATTGACGTGTGGCTGGAATGCAATCCTGCGTCCTTCGAGACGCCCGCCAAGGCGGGCTCCTCAGGATGAGGACATTTCTTAATGCCATCAAAGGCTTACCTCATCCTGAGGAGCGCCCTCCAGGGCGCGTCTCGAAGGACGCAGGATGATCATGCAGCACCGTCCGA
>JAKSDN010000789.1 GCA_022360075.1 Kiloniellales bacterium
CGCCACCGCGAGGTCGCGCGCCAGCCGGCGCGTGGAGGGCAGCCGTTCGCCCGGCTGAAGACGGCCCGCCAGGATCGCCTCCTTGAGGCGCGCCTCGAGCTGGCGATAGAGCGGCTCGGCCGCGGTTTCGTCGAGCCGCAGCGCCTCGAGATCGAAGCGCTGCGGGCGCTTGGCCTGGCGGCGGCGTGATGCAATTGGACCCACAATCTCAGTCCGAAGTGGATCTTCTGGAGGGGCCACTGGAGCCTAACATGAGACGGGCGGAAGCGGTATCGCCTTCGCCCCCACTGAGCACCTCCGATCACAGTCAAGGAACGGCGACGAACCATGCCCGATGCGATTACGCTGAAGACGCGGCCCTCAGAAGGCCGGCTGCCCTGGCGCCGGCTGGCGCCCAGGCCCTACGCCCTGATGGGCGAGATGGAGATCTATTTCGCCGCCTGCGACCTGGAGCCCTCCTTGATCGAGCTGGTCAAGATGCGGGCCTCCCAGATCAACGGCTGCGCCTATTGCATCGACCTGCACAGCAAGGACGCCCGCGCCGCGGGCGAGAGCGAGCAGCGGCTCTATGCCCTGAACGCCTGGCGTGAGACCGCGCTCTATTCCGAGCGCGAGCGCGCCGCGCTCGCCTGGACCGAGTCGGTGACCAACATTACGGACGGCCACGCGCCGGACGAGGCCTACGACGCGGTCCGGCGTCACTTCGGCGAGGCGGAGCTTACGCAGCTCACCTGGGTGATCGCCGTCATCAACGCCTGGAACCGCTTGGCGATCGGCTTCCGCTTGCCGATCGACGACCGGCGGTCCGCAAACAGCCCTGCCGACACATTCTGCTGACAGGGTACGCCGACCGTTCGGCCCTGGGCCGAAGGCGGCTCTGATTCCGTCGAGCAGACCTGAATGAGGAGGAGACCGGATGCCCCAATCGTCCGCTTTGGCACTACGCGCTACGGCGCCAGAACCCTGGCGCATTTCCCCCGCGCAGGCGCGCGCCGCCGTAACGCGGGCGCTCATGGATGGCACGGCGCCCTTGGGTCTGCCGGCCGCCCTGCTGCTGGAGCACGGCAGCCTGAAGCTCTTTCGCTACGAGCCGCGCGGCGAGGACTTTCAGCCGCCGCACGATCAGGACGAGGTCTACGTCGTGATCAGCGGCTGCGGTACCTTCGCCCTGGGCGAGAGCGAGGAGACCCTGGGGCGCGTGACCTTCGGCCCCGGCGACGCCCTCTTTGCGGCGGCCGGCGCGCTGCACCGCTTCGAGGACTTCACCGACGACTTCGCCACCTGGGTCATCATGTACGGGCCGGTGGGCGGGGAGGAACCCGGCACTTAAGCGGCTATCGATAGAGCTCGGGCCGCCGGTCCGCGCGATAGGTCGCGATGGCTTTCCAGCGATCCAGCTCCGGGCTCTGAAAGACCGCCTCGGCCACGGCGACGCCCTGTCCCTCGGCGACGGA
>JAKSDN010000414.1 GCA_022360075.1 Kiloniellales bacterium
GCCGTGCTTGCCCATGTGGATGACGGCCTGAACGTCGTCGCGCAGCCAGGCGTAGAAGGCCAGATAGCCGTGCGGCGGCACCAGGTCCGGGTCGTGGTAGCTCTGCGTCGGGTCGATGTTGTAGCCGCGCGCCGGCTGCAATCCGATCACGACCTTGCCGCAACGAAAGGCCGGCATGGCGAAGGCACCGCAGTCCGTCTCGCCGGCCAGGAAGAAGGGATCGCGCTCTGGCGGCCCCCAACGCTCCAGCACTTGCGTTTGCAGCGCGGCCGGCAGGCCGGCGAAGAACAGCTCGTAGTCGGCACGGCCGAAAGTCTCGCGGATCACCCGTCCGTCCGTTGCCGCGTTGGTCGGCCCCTCGGCCAAGCGCCGGATCAGGGCATCGCCGCTGTCCGGCAGGTCGGCGACGGCGTAGCCGGCCTCGGCCAGCGCGCGCAGAACCTCGCGCGTGCCGGCAGGGGTGTCGAGGCCGACGCCATTGCCGAGGCGGCCGTCCCGGTTAGGGTAGTTGGCGAGTACGATCGCGACACGGCGCTCGGAGACCGGCGTGGCGCGCAGCCGCAGCCAGTTGGCCGCCAGGCGGGCGACGAAGGCGATGCGATCGGGCAGCGGTTCGTAGGCCACGAGCGGGCACTGCGTTGCCGCGTCGAAGCGCGCCTCCGACTTGAAGGAGACGGCGCGGGACAGGATTCGGCCATCGACCTCCGGCAGGGCGACGTTCATGGCGATGTCGCGGGCCGAGAGCCCGCGTGTGCCGTCGCGCCAGGCCGCTTCGTTGCCGCCGGAGAAGATCACCTGGAGCACGGGGCAGTCCGCGGCGTCGAAGGGCGTCGCCTTGCGCCCTGAGCCCGGGCTCGACACGGCGAAGCCGGTGGCGTTCAGCACGATGCCCGGCTCGGCCTCGGCGATCAGGCCGCGGACGATCTCGCCGGCGACCGGGTCCTTCAGGCTGGCGCAGTGGAGCGGCAGCGGATTGACGCCATCGGCTTGCAGGGCCGCGATCAGCGCATCGACCGGCGCCAGATTGCCGGCCTGGAGCAGCGCGCGATAGAACACCAGCGCCGCCACCGGCGCGTCGGCTTGCCAGTGCGCGCGCAGCGCCGCCAGGTCGGCCGGCGCGCCGCCCGGCCAATAGAGCCCCGCGCGCAGCAGCGGCTTGGGCTCGGCCCAATCCGTATCCCGGCCGAGCAGGCTGGCGGCGAAGGCGAGGAACTGGCGCGCGTTGTCCGGCCCGCCGTGCACCAGGTACTGCCAGAGCCGGTGGCAGGCCGCCTGCGGCAGGCGGCAGAGCGACGCCAGCTCGGCGTCGGGCTGGTCGTCGCCCGGCAGCAGGGCGAGCGGGATGCCGCGCTCTTCGCAGACCGCGCGGATCTGCTCGACCCCATAGGGCCAGTAGCTCACGCCGCCGAGCAGGCGCACGACCACCAGCCGGGCTTCGGCGACCACGGTCTCGGCGTAGAGATCGACCGAAAGATTGTGGGCGAGCTGCATCAGGTTCGCCAGGCGCAGCGACGGCTGGCCCGCCCCCATGGCCGCGTGCGCGCTCGCCAGGCTCGCGAGCTCGGTATCAGCGGCCGAGAGCACGAGGATCTCGCCCGGCGTCTGGCCGAGATCGACGGCTTCCGATCCATCGGCGACC
>JAKSDN010001006.1 GCA_022360075.1 Kiloniellales bacterium
GAGCTGTCGCCAGAGACCCAAGCCTTCGTCGCCGCGGAGGTCGCCAAGCTGGAAACCAAGATCTCCGCGGCAAGCGCGGCGGAGGACGATCTTGGCTTCGCCTGTTACGGCGCGGGTCCCTGCGCCGAAGGCGATCCCGGCAACAACAAGGCCATCGCCCTGTCCGCGGCCGACGTCGCGAAGGTAGAGAGCATCGTCGAGGACTTCGTACTCGGCCGCTTTGCCGAGCGTTGCGGGGCGGATTGCGCTAAGACCTGGAACGACACGGTCGGCGCGGCCTTAGGCGTCAAGGCCGGCGACTAGGCGAGACGATCGGCCCCGACGGTCGCACCTTCCGGCCGTTGGGGCGTTCCGGGGACGCGGGTCGGCGACGTTTCGCCTCGCATCCGTCGAGCAACGCAAGCGGCATTAGATGATCGACAAGGCCCAAGCCCTGATCGAGACGGTCGCCCGCCGCATGGTGCAGCTCAACGGCTTCGCCTTGCTGGCCGTGGCGCTGCTGGTGGCGGTCGATGTCGTCAGCCGGAAAGCCTTTGGCCTGACACTCGCGGGCTCCGACGAGATCTCCGGCTATGTTCTGGCGGTCTCGTCGGCTTGGGCTTACGCCTACTGTCTCCTGCATCGCGCGCATATCCGGATCGACCTCGTCTACGCGCGCTTTCCCTTGCGCCTTCGATGCCTATTCGACGTGATCGGCCTGTCGGCGCTTTTGCTGTTCGTCTCGCTCTTCTCGCACAAGGCGCTGGGCGTGTTTCTCGAGTCGATGGAGTATGGATCGGTCTCCAACACGCCGCTCCAGACACCGCTCTGGATCCCTCAGCTTTTCTGGGTCATGGGTCTCCTGTTCTTCGCCGTCACGCTGATCGTGCTGTGCGTCCGCTCAATTCTCGCCCTGGTCCGCGGCGATCTGGGCACGGTGGCGAAGATCGCCGGCATCCCGAGCATCGAGGAGGAGATTGCGACCGAGACCCGTGGCAGCACCTAGCGCCTGACCATGGCTCTCACTCTAGCGCTCCTGCTCCTATTCATCTTTGTCGGAATACCCGTGGCCGCCGCTCTCGGCTTGCTGGGCCTGAGCCTGGACTGGGTCTATATGGACGGGCGGCTGTCGCGAGGCATGGGCGAGTTCCTGTGGGAAGGCGGGCGCAACACGCTGCTCGTCGCAATTCCCATGTTCGTGCTGCTCGGCGAGCTGATGCTGCGCGCCGGCATCGCCCGAAGGATGTACGACGCGATCGCGCTATGGCTTTCATGGCTGCCCGGCGGCCTGATGCACGCGAACATCGGCACCTGCACGTTCCTGGCGGCCTCCTCCGGCTCCAGCGTGGCAACGGCGGCGACCGTCGGAACGGTCGCCTATCCGCAGATCGAAACCAAGGGCTATGACGAGGGGCTTTTCCTGGGCTCCATCGCCGCCGGCGGGACCCTCGGCATCCTGATTCCGCCATCGATAAACCTGATTCTCTACGGCTTGATCACGAACAACTCCGTGCCGGAACTCTATCTGGCCGGCTTGATCCCCGGCTTGCTGCTGGCCGCGGTCTTCATGATCACCATCGTCATCCTGTGCGTCGTTCACGGACGCCTGAGCGGCGACAGGGTCGCCTCGAGCTGGCGGGCGAGGATCGCCGCGCTGCCGCACCTGCTGCCCCCGCTGCTCCTGTTCGCGGTCGTGGTCGGCTCGATCTACGCCGGGATCGCGACCCCCACAGAATCCGCTTCCGTGGGCGTGGCCGCCGCTCTTTTCCTGGCCTGGTCCCTGGGCGGTCTGAACTTCCAGGTCCTCTGCGAGGCCCTGGAGGGCACACTGCGCACGACGGCGATGATCATGCTGATCGTCACGGCCGCGATGTTCCTGAACTTCGTGCTCGGATTCATCGGCGTCACCCAGGCCCTGACGTCGACCATGCGCGCCTTCGAGCTCACGCCCCTGGAGACCATCCTGCTGGTGGTCGTCTTCTACATCGTCCTTGGCATGTTCATGGAAACGCTCGCCATGATGCTGACGACGGTGCCGCTGGTCTATCCGATCGTCACCCAGGCCGGCTTCGACGGGATCTGGTTCGGCGTGCTGATCACGCTTTTGATCGAGATGGCGCTGATCACGCCGCCGATCGGCTTGAACCTCTTCGTGGTGCAGGGCGTGCGTCTCAAAGGCGGCAGGATCAAGGATATCTTTCTCGGGGTTCTGCCTTTCGCCGTGACCATTCTGGTGATGATCGGCCTTCTGATCGCCTTTCCCACCCTGGCGTTGTGGCTGCCGGGGGCCTTCTTCTGACCCTGCCCGTGTTTGCAGCGAAGGCGGGATCGCTTCGCCCTGTCCAGGATGACGAGGTCTCCTTGATACGCTAATCGAAATCCTCGGCCAGGGCCGCGCGCACGCTTTCGGGCATCACCACCATGTGGCCGTAGTGCTCGTGGCTGAAGCCCAGGATCACCTGCGTGCCGGCCTGCTTGAAGCGCGCGGCCTGCTCGGCCGTGAAGGGGAAGTGGAGGAACTGCACCGAGGACGCCTTGCCGTCGGCGGTGGTGCGGTCGACGTCCGCCTCGGGCAGGGCCACGACACGCTCGCCGCCCAGCTCCATGAAGGCGGTCTCCTCGATGCCGCCGAGCCTGGCGAGGAAGGACCGGCGGCGGAGCGGGTCGTCGATCTCGAACATGACCGTGGCGACCAGCTCGCTACCCTTGGGAATCAAGGGATTGTAAGCCGCGAGCTCGTCGGCGATCTGCTCTTCGCCGCCCTTCTCGATGAACAGCATCTCGTGGACCTGGGCCCACATGGTCTCGTAGTTCTCGAAGTAGAAGGTGCAGACCGGCCCGACCTCGAGCCGGCGGTCCTTCTTCACCGACAGCAGCGCCCGGCGCCGCTCCTTGCGCTCCTTCTCGTAGAGCGCCATCGGCAAGATGTCGCCGCGGGTGATCTCGTATTTGCGGGTCATGGCCTGCACAGGCTCCCTTCCTCGAATCCTCTGCGCCGCCCGGCTCAGTCGGCCAGGCCGTAGGCCCGGGCGAAGAGCTCGATCGGGTGAAACGAGCGATCGAAGCTGCCCTTCTTGTCGCTATCGAGGCGCTCGATACCCTGTAGGATGTGCTCGCCGGCAAGCGGGCATTCCGAGGCGACGAAGGCTTTGCCGGCGGTGCCCGCCTGGCGCGCGGTCTGGCGGCCGAACTTGATGGCGACCGGGAAGTTCTCCTTCATGCAGCCCCAAGAGCCGCCGTGGCCCGAGCAGCGGTTGATGACCGAGATATCGCTGTCCGGCACCAGGCGCAGCATCTCGGCCGCCTTCGCGCCGACGTTCTGGGCCCGCGCATGGCAGGCCATGTGCAGCGCCACGCCGCCGTCGAGCGGCGCGAGCCCCTCCGCCAGGCCCTCGTCCTTGGCGATGTCGACGATGTACTGGGTGATGTCGAAGGTCGCGCGAGAGAGTTCTGCGACGGCTTCGTCGTCCGGCAGGATCAAAGGCCATTCGAACTTCAGCATCAGGGCGCAGGACGGCGTCAGCGCGATGACGTCGTATCCCTTGTCGATCCACGGCTTGAGCTCCGCCGCGACGCGCTGCGCGCTCTTGGAGACCTGTGCGATATCGCCGCGCTCGAGCTGCGGCATGCCGCAGCAGGCGGGATAGACCACCTCGGTCTCGACACCGTTCTTGGCCAGCACGGCGCGCGCGGCCATGCCGATATCCGGGTTGTTGTAGTTCACGAAGCAGGTGGCATAGATCACGGCTTTGCGGCCAAAGGCCGGCGCCGCCTCGTTCACCGCCGCTTCGGCCTGCTTGGCCCGGAGCGCGAAGGTCTTGCCGTGGAACTTCGGCAGCGCCGCCTCGCGGTGCAGACCGGCGACCTTCTCCAGGATCGGGCGCGTGAAGCCGTTCTTGGTGTCGCTCGCCCAGTTCGCCAGGCCCGGCGCCAGGCCCGCGAGCTTGCCGTTGCGGTCCGTCTTGGTGAGCTGCGCGGCCATGGCGTCGCCCTTGCCCTGACGCAGCTCGGCCGCGCGGTAGCGCAGCATCAAATGCGGGAAGTCGAGATCGAACTCGTGCGGCGGCACGTAGGGGCAGGACACCATGAAGCACATGTCGCAGAGCGTGCAGGCGTCGATGACCGGCTTGAAGTCCTTGGATTCGACGCTGTCGAGCTCGCCGCTCTCGGACTCGTCGATCAGGTCGAACAGCCGGGGGAAGGAGTCGCAGAGATTGAAGCAGCGCCGGCAGCCGTGGCAGATGTCGAAGACCCGCCGCAGCTCCGCATCGATCTTCTCAGGGTCGTAGAAATCGGGGTCCTGCCAATCGAGCGGACGTCGCTCGGGCGCGCCGAGTCCGCCTTCGCGCATGACGGCTCCTCTAGCTTTCTTCTTGGATTATTCGATCGCTCGAACGCTCAGCGCAAGCGAGCGAAGCCGATCGGGAGCGGACCCGACAGCGCCGGCAGCCGTTCCCGATCAGCGCAACCTTCAGGAGCAGTCGGTCAGCCCATGGTCTCCAGAGCCTTCTGGAAGCGGCCGGCGTGGCTCTTCTCGGCCTTGGCGAGGGTCTCGAACCAGTCCGCGATCTCCTCGAAGCCCTCTTCGCGGGCCGTGCGGGCCATGCCGGGGTACATGTCCGTGTACTCGTGGGTCTCGCCGGCGATTGCCGCCTTGAGGTTGGCCGAGGTCTCTCCGATCGGCTCGCCCGTGGCCGGGTCGCCGACCTCTTCGAGGAACTGGAGATGGCCGTGGGCGTGGCCGGTCTCGCCCTCCGCAGTGGAGCGGAACACGGCCGAGACATCGTTGTAGCCCTCGATGTCGGCCTGCTGGGCGAAATAGAGATAGCGGCGGTTGGCCATGCTCTCGCCGGCGAAGGCGTCTTTCAGGTTCTCTTCTGTCTTACTGCCTTTGAGTGACATTGATTCTTACCCTCCTCCTGAAAACCCCTCCCTGCCCCGCAAGGCGCGTCAGGGTCCGTTCGTTCGCGCCGCGAGCGCGGCGTGCTTCCTATCTATGCTTGGGGAGGAACCCTGTCAACGGATTAGAACTATTCCAGACAGGATTTTATTTCTCTGTAATCGAATGCTTTTTAAGAGGCTCTTGGGGACAACCGGATGATCACGTCGATCTGCGCCACCTGATGCCCCTCGGGGGGCGACGGCAGGTCGGCAACTTGCACCAGATCGCCGGCAATATCCTCCAGCCGGCCGCTGTCCTCGAAGTAGAAATGGTGATGGTCGTCGGTGTTCGTATCGAAATAGGAGCGGCCCGGCTCGACCACGACCTCGCGCAGCAGGCCCGCCTTGGTGAACTGATGCAAGGTGTTGTAGACGGTCGCGAGCGACACCCGCACATCGGCGCCCATGGCCTCACCGTGGAGCTGCTCGGCCGTCATGTGCCGATCGCCCTGGGAGAACAGCAGCCGCGCCAAGGCCAGGCGCTGCCGCGTCGGCCGCAGGCCGGAGAGCTTGAGGCGATCGATCAGCTCACTGTAGGTGCGATTGCTCGACATGCCGGTAATATAGTTGAATTTGGTCAGGAATGAAGCCGTAGAACAGGATATTGAGATTTTTTTTGGAATCTCTATAAACCATGTCCCAGGGGGTGTTCCAGCGATGTTCGAAAACCTGGGCCGTGAAGCGAGCAAGGAGCAAGCAAGGCGTAGGCCTTGATCCCAGTGTGCTTCTCGGTTGTTTTCACTGTCTTGGCTTGTGCTATATTCCGCGCTTGCTGAGCCCGGGCGACCATTGTTCTGTTCACCGGATTTCGGTTCGAGAGTCTGCCAGCGAGCGGGGCCTTCGTGTCTAGTCGCAAAGAGAGCTATAGCTTCGAGGAGCTCCTCGAGTGTGCCCACGGGCATTTGTTCGGCCCGGGCAACGCGCGGCTGCCCCTGCCGCCGATGCTGATGTTCGACCGCATCATCAAGATCCGTGAGACAGGCGGCGCGCACGGAAAGGGCGAGATCGTCGCCGAACTCGACCTGAAGCCGGATCTCTGGTTCTTCGGCTGCCACTTCGAGTCGGACCCGGTCATGCCCGGTTGCTTGGGCCTGGACGCGCTTTGGCAGCTCGTCGGCTTCTTCCTCGGCTGGCTCGGCGCCCCCGGCAAGGGCCGTGCGCTCGGCGTCGGCGAGGTCAAGCTCAAGGGCCAGGTGTTGCCGACCGCAAAGCGGGTGATCTATCACCTCAATCTCAAGCGCGTGGTCATGAGCAAGCTGGTCCTCGGCATCGCCGACGGCAGCATGAAGGTGGACGGCGAGACGGTTTACGAGGCCAAGGACCTCAAGGTGGGCCTGTTCAGGTCCGAGCCGGCATGAGCGGCAGCGCCATGCGTCGCGTCGTCGTCACCGGCATGGGGATTGTCTCGAGTATCGGGAACAACCAGCAAGAGGTGGTCGACTCGCTGAAGGCCGGCCGCTCCGGCGTCACCTTTTGCGACACCTATGCCGAGATGGGCTTTCGCAGCCACATCCATGGCTCGATCAAGCTCAACATCGACGATCACATCGACCGCAAGCTGCGCCGTTTCATGGGCGACGGCGCGGCCTACAACTACATCGCCATGGAAGAGGCAATCGCCGACGCCGGCCTGACGGCGGCCGAGATCTCCAACGAGCGCACCGGCCTGGTGATGGGCTCGGGCGGGCCCTCGACCTCGAACCAGGTGCAGGCGGCGGACCTGCTGCGCGAAAAGAGCGCCAAGCGGGTCGGCCCCTATATGGTGCCGCGCTGCATGTCGAGCACGAACTCGGCCAATCTCGCAACAGCATACAAGATCAAGGGCCACAGCTATTCGATCAGCTCGGCCTGCTCGACTTCCGCCCACTGCGTCGGCAACGGCGCGGAGCTGATCCAGACCGGCAAGCAGGACATCGTCTTCGCCGGCGGCGGCGAGGAGCTGCACTGGTCGCTGACCGTGCTGTTCGACGCCATGGGCGCACTCTCCAGCAAGTATAACGACACGCCGGAGAAGGCCTCGCGCGCCTACGACAAGAACCGCGACGGCTTCGTCATCTCCGGCGGCGGCGGCGCCGTGGTGCTGGAAGAGCTCGAGCACGCCAAGGCGCGCGGCGCCAAGATCTACGGCGAACTGATCGGCTATGGCGCAACCTCGGACGGCGCCGACATGGTCCAGCCGTCAGGCGAGGGCGGCCTGCGCTGCATGCGCCTGGCCATGCAGGGGCTCGGCAACACGCCGGTCGACTACATCAACACCCACGCTACCTCGACACCCGTGGGCGACTGCATCGAGCTCGATTCGATCCGCGAGATCTTCGGTGCCGACATGCCCAAGATCAGCGCGACCAAATCCTTGACCGGACATTCACAGGGCGCCACCGGCGTGCACGAGATCATCTACTCGCTGCTGATGATGGAGAACAGTTTCCTTTGCGCCTCGGCCAACATCGAGGACCTCGATCCCGAGGCCGAGGGCGTGCCGATCCTGATGGAGCGGGAGGACGACGTGAATATCAACTGCGTTATGTCCAACTCCTTCGGTTTCGGGGGAACCAATGCCACCCTGGTGTTCCGGCGCCATGGCGACTGACGGGACAGCCCAAGCGGTCGAGACGCAGGAGGGCGCGGACGCCGCCCGCGAGGATGAAAAGCAGGCGGCCGTCCCGGCCCTGATGGCCGACAAACGCGGCCTGGTCATGGGGGTGGCGAACGATCATTCGATCGCCTGGGGCATTGCGCAGGCCCTGCACGGCCACGGCGCCAAGCTCGGCTTTACCTATCAGGGCGACGCCTTTGGCAAGCGGGTCAAGCCGCTCGCCGAGTCGATCGGCTCCGATCTGGTCGTGCCTTGCGACGTCGACAACGCACAGGATCTGGAGGCGCTCTTTTCGGTGATCGAGCAGCAGTGGGGCGGGCTCGACTTCATCGTCCACGCTGTGGCCTATTCCGACAAGGAAGAGCTGAAGGGCCGCTACCTGGACACCACGCGCAGCAACTTCGCGCGCACCATGCTGGTCTCCTGCTATTCCTTCACCGAGCTGGCCCGCCGTGCGGCGCCCCTCATGACCAACGGCGGCAGCCTCTTGACCCTGACCTACCTCGGCGCCGAGCGCGTGACGCCGAACTACAATGTGATGGGGGTAGCGAAAGCCGCACTGGAAGCCAGCGTGCGCTACCTGGCGACCGATCTGGGCCCGAACGCGATCCGCGTCAACGCGATCTCCGCTGGCCCCATGCGGACGCTCGCCGGTTCGGCGATCAGCGACGCCCGCTTCGTCTTCGGCTGGAGCCGAACCCATGCGCCGCTGCGCCGTAGCGTCGCCCTAGACGAGGTCGGCGGCAGTGCACTCTATCTGCTATCGGACCTCTCGACCGGCGTTACCGGCGAAGTGCACCACGTGGACTGCGGCTACAACATCGTCGGCATTCCGGCGCCGGGCCGCATGGACGGCGACGGCACCTGATCGGACGGCGGCGCCCTATCTCGCCCGCGCCAACACAGCTCAAAAAGGCAGTCCCTCAATCGCCGAAGGCTTCGGCGATGACGTCGGGCGCATCGCTGATCAGGCAATCGATCGGCCAACCGGCGAACCGCTTGGCGCGCTTCGGATCGTTGACCGTGAAGCAGGCGAGCTGGTAGCCGGCCGCCTTGACCTCGGTGGCGAGGCGGCGGGTCAGCCGCTTGTGGTAGAGATGGAAGGCTTGGCAACCGAGCGCGCGTAACACATCCCGCCAGTCCGACGGCGCCTTCAAGGCGATGAAGGCACGCGGCCAGGTCGGCTGCAGGGCATAAGCCGCCGCCAAGCTCATGCGGCTGAAGGAGCTGATCATCGGTGCCGGCGCGCGGGACGGCCAACAGCGCGCCAGGACCTCCAGCGTCGCGACGGCTGTTTCCACATCGCGCCCCGGGGTCGGCTTGATCTCCACGTTGGGATGGAGACCGCAGTCCAACAGAACGCCGACCGCCGTCTCCAGGGTGGGAATGCCTTCGTCGGCGAAGGCGCGGTCGTAGCCGCCGCCGACCGTGAGACCGGCCAGGTCGGCCAGGCGCGTCTTCGCCATCTCGCCTTCGATCCCGGTCATGCGTTTCAAGGTGTCGTCGTGAAACAGCACCGGCACGCCGTCGCCGGTCAGCATGACATCGAACTCGACCCAGCCGAGGCCGAGGGCCGCCGTCTTGCGCAGGCCGGCCAGGCTGTTCTCCGGGCAGTACGCCAGCACGCCGCGGTGGCCCATCAAGCGCGGCAGGCGGAACGGCGGTCGAAGGTCATGCATGGCTTACCCTCTACGGACTCGAGATCGGCTGGGTGCGATCTAGACTAGCGCCCAAATATGAAAGAACGCAGCTTTTGCCAAGGCCGTACCTCTCGGCGCCAAACGGCAACGGCCGGGACAGAAGTCCCGGCCGTACCACACAAGTCCGCGAAAGGGCGTAGGCCGCCTTAGCTGGCCTCCGCCTTGATCTCCTCGCCGCTCTGTTGGTCGATCACCTTCATCGACAGCTTGACCTTGCCGCGGTCGTCGATGCCGATGCACTTGACCTTGACCATGTCGCCCTCGTTGACCACGTCGCCGACCGTCTTGACGCGATGCGGCGCCAGCTCGGAGATGTGAACCAGGCCGTCGCGCTGGCCGAGGAAGTTCACGAAGGCGCCGAAATCGACCACCTTGACCACCTTGCCGTCATAGATCTTGCCGACTTCCGGCTCGGCCACGATGTCGTTGATCCAGTCGATCGCCGCCTGCGCCTTCGACTGATCGGTCGCCGCGACCTTGACGGTGCCGTCGTCCTCGATGTCGATCTTGGCGCCGGTGGTCTCGGTGATCTCGCGAATCACCTTGCCGCCGGTGCCGATCACTTCGCGGATCTTGTCGGTCGGGATGGTCATGGTCTCAATACGCGGTGCATATTCACCCACTTCGTCCCGGGTTTCGGAAAGGGCTTTGCCCATCTCGCCCAGAATGTGGTTGCGGCCATCATGGGCCTGCGCGA
>JAKSDN010000751.1 GCA_022360075.1 Kiloniellales bacterium
CGATCGCCTGGCCAAGGGGCTGGAGCTCGGCGTCAGCGACTACCTGATCAAGCCGATCGACCGCAACGAGCTCCTGGCCCGCTCGCGCACCCAGATCCGGCGCCGGCGCTACCACGACCGCCTGCGCAACACGCTCCAGCGTAGCGTCTCCATGGCCTACACCGACGCGCTCACCGGGCTCTACAACAGGCGCTACATGAACGCCAACCTGGACCGCAAGATCATGGAGATCTCCGACACGGCGAAGCCCGTGTCCCTGGTCCTGTTCGATATCGATCACTTCAAGCAGATCAACGACCTGCACGGACATGCCGCCGGCGACGAGGTGCTCAAGGCGATCGCCAGCCGGATCACCATCAGCGTGCGCGACATCGATCTGGTGGCACGCTACGGCGGCGAGGAGTTCGTCGTGATCATGCCCGACACGCCGGCCAAGATCGCGCTGCGCGTGGCGGAGCGGCTGCGCCAGCAGGTCGATAACGAGCCCTTCCCGGTCAGCGGCGTGGACAAGCCCCTCTCGGTGACCATCTCGCTGGGCGTGGCCACGACCTTCGACCCGATGGAGGAGGCCGACAGCCTCCTCAAGCGCGCCGACGAGGCGCTCTACAAGGCCAAGAACAAGGGGCGCAACTGCGTGGTCTCGGCGCGCGAGTCGCCGAGATCCTATCTCGAGGCCGCGGCGGCAGCCGGTCTCTGACCGCTTCGTCGCTCGCGCCGGCAACGAAAAAGGCCGCCCGAGGCGGCCTTTCGCATCTTCGCAATGCTGCGCCGGGCGCTACTTCATCTTGCTTTCCTTGAACATCACGTGCTTGCGCGCCACCGGGTCGTACTTGCGCATCTCGAGCTTGTCGGTCGTGGTCCGCGTATTCTTCTTGGTGACGTAGAAATAGCCCGTGTCGGCGGTGCTCACGAGCTTGATGAGCTGGGTCGAGGGCTTGGCCATGTCTCGGTCCTCAAGAGGCTTCTTCGATCATCTGGCGGGCGACAATAGCGGGCCTCTTGGCCGAGTCAAGCCGGGGCTGCCGTCCCGTCCGGCGCCGAGCGGCGCTTTCCGGCCCCGGTCCAGAAGAACCGGGCGGCCGGGCGCGCCGGCTGCGTGCGATGGACCCGGGCCTCGGCCAGCACGAGGCGGCTGATCTCGGCGGAAGGCAGGCGCGCGAACTCGGCGAACGGCCGCCAGCCTAGGTTCTCGAGCTCTCCATCGCCACCCAGGGCGCCCTCGGCCAGATCGCCGTCGGCCAGGAAGAAACGGGTGTGAAAGCGAAGCGGCGCGCTCGACGGGGTAATCGCACGGGCCACGAGGCGCAGGGCGGAGAAGGCCGGGCGCAGACCGGCCCGCTGGTAGGCCTGCCAACAGCCCCCGCTCGGGCCCGTGGTCCCTTCCGGCGCGGGCGAGCCCAGCAGCAGGCCGGTTTCCTCGTAGAGCTCGCGCAGAGCCGCCCGGGCAAAGGCCGCCAGGCGGCGCTCGGTCGCCGCGCCCAGCCCCTGCGGCTGGGCCGGCAGATCTTCGCTGAAGCCGCTCGCCCGGCTGTCTGGAGGCGCCAGGACTCCGCCTGGGAAGACGTAGCGGCCGGGCATGAACTTGGCCGTCGCCCCGCGCTGGCCGGTCAGCACCGCGAGACCGCGGCCTTGCCGGCGCAAAAGGATGATCGAGGCTGCGTCGCGCGGCTTGGCCGCCGCGCTCACGGATGGGCGCCAGGCGAGAACGCCGATCCGGTCGCTTGTCCGGGCAGGGGTGCGGCCAGGGCGGCTGTCGGGAGGCTGTGGAGCCGCGAGACCTGGTCGGCGCCGCGCCGCGCGGTGTCCGGTACGCCGTTCAAAGCGCGAGCGTAGAGCACTGGATCGGCCAAGAGGCGCTTGGCGACCTCCTTGTCCAGCTCGTTGTCGCCATCGAACAGGGGGCAGTGCTCGCGCAGGGCGTCGATCGCCGCCGTGTCGTTCGGGGCGATATCTCGATTGCGGATCGCCTTGTCGATCGGGAACAAGCCGCTGCGCAGACCTTTCAAGACCTCGTCCGGAGTCTCGAAGCCCTCGCTGGTGCAGATGTCGGGGACCACGCCCCGGCCGTTAAGACCGTATCCCGTCGGGGCGTGAAAGCGCGCCCAGGTCAGGGTGAGCTCGCCTTCGTTCGGCAGGCGCAGGACCGTCTGCACCGTGCCCTTGCCGAAGGAGGTGCTGCCAACGACGACCGCACGGCCGGCATCCTGGAGCGCGGCGGCGACGATCTCCGAGGCCGAAGCCGAGTGGCCGTTGATCAGCACGACCACCGGGTGCTCGTCGGTCAGGGTCCCGGATTTGGCATCGAAATACTGGTGGCTGTCCGGATGGCGGCCATGGGTCGAGACGATCCGGCCGTTCGCCAGGAAGAGGTCGGAGACGCTCACCGACTGATCGAGCAGGCCGCCAGGGTTGTTGCGGAGGTCGAGAATGAAGCCCTCGAGACGGACGCCGAGCTCCTCCTGCGCCTGGCGGACCTTCTTGCGCAGGGTGCGGGCCGTGCTCTGGTTGAAGCCGGAGACCCGGATGTAGCCGATGTTGCCCTCGGCGTTGTACTTGACGGTCTGGGGCACGATGTGGGCGCGGGTGACCGAGATCACCTGCGGCGCCCGCTCACCCTTGCGGTCGACCGTCAGCGTCACCGAGCTGCGCAGCGGCCCGCGCAGCCGCCGCACGACCTCGCGCTGCGTGAGGCCCTTCACCGGCGTGCCGTCGATCTGAACGATGACGTCGCCGTCGAGCAGCCCGGCGTTCTCGGCCGGGGTGTTCTCCATGACCGAGAGGACCTTAACGCCCTCGTCGATCAGGCTGATGCGCACGCCGATACCGCCGAAGCCGTCGCGACTGGCGCGGTTCTCGCGCGCTTCCTCACGCCCGGCGTAGCGTGAGAAGCTGTCGAGCTCCGCCGTGACGCCGTCGAACACCGCCTCGTAGACGTCCTCCGCGCCCGAACGGGCGAGCTGGACGGAATGGCGCCGGCCGGTGCCGATGGTCGCAGCCGTGATGTCCGCCCAGCCGTCGGCGTCCTGTTCGGCGGCGGCCTCGAAGGCCCCGGCCTCGCGCCCGTTGACGGAGACCGTGATCTGCTTGCCGCGGCGCAGGATCTCGATCGAGGGATCGATGCTCGAGAGGTTCTCGATCCCGGCGAGGGCCAGGCTGGCGACCGAGACGTCCTCGATATAGATGTCGGCCACGTCCTGAAAGCCGGCGGCGAACATGCGGCTGGCCCGGTCGTCCTCGTAGGCCAGGTTCGCATCGGAGCTCCGGTTCGCACAGCTTCCGAGCGCGACGAGAACGCCCAGCGCAACCGAAAAGCACGCGGCTCGGCGAAGCATCGTCTCCGTCCGAGCACGCCAAGGCTGCTTTCGGCTCACAGCGTCAAACGTCACCGGTCCTGGGCTCCCTAGCGAATTCGGCCCGCGAACGCGGGTCTTTGTTCCTTGTTGATAGCAAGAAAATTCCCAAAAGTCTTGCGGCAAGGCGGGGCGCCGCCGTGAACCCCGGAGTAAGCCGTTTCCCGGTCAAAATGGCGTTAACGGGCCGAAATCGCGCCCTTGAAGAGCGCGCCTCAAGGCCTTGTTACCGGTTCCGGGAGCGCCTTTGCCCGCGCGAGGAGGCTGGCCGCCGCGGCCCGCCCCGCTGCCGCCCGCGGCGCGGGGGGCGCAGGTGATCGGCCTCCGCGTCCGGCTCTCGGTCGGGCTCGCGCAGCCGCATGACCAGGCCTCCGGTCAGGGGGTCGGCCTCCGTCAGCTCCACCGTCAGGCGCTCGCCGAGGCGGTAGCAGCGGCCCCAGCGCCGGCCGAGCAGGCAGTGAGCCGCCTCGACGTGATCGTAGAAGTCCTCCGGCAGACTGGATATCGGCACCAGCCCGTCGGCGCCAGTGTCGTCGAGACTGACGAACAAGCCGAAGCGGGTAACCCCGGTCACCCGGCCCCGGAAGGCCGCACCGATCCTATCCTGCAAGAAAGCCGCGACGAAGCGGTCCATCGCGTCGCGCTCGGCGGCTTGGGCGCGGCGCTCCGTCTCCGAAAGATGCCGGCCAGCCTCCTCGAAGCGCTCGGCATCGCCGGGCCCGAGGCCGTCGCCGCCGAGCCCGAGACCGGTGATCAACGCGCGATGGACCAGCAGGTCGGGGTAGCGCCGGATCGGCGAGGTGAAGTGGGCGTAGTGGGTCAGGGCCAGGCCGAAATGGCCGATGTTGCGCGGCGCGTAGGCGGCGCGGCTCTGGGCGCGCAGCACCAGCTCGGAGATCATCGGCGCCTCGGGACGGCCGGCCACCTTGTCCAGGAGCTGGGCGAAGACCCGGGGGCGAACGACCTGGCCGCGCGCGAAGCTTAGGTCCAGACTACGCAGGACCTGACGCAAGGCCTCGAGCTTGATCGGGTCGGGGGCATCGTGAATGCGGTACATGCAGGGCTGCCGGAGCCGCTCGAGCGTCTCGGCCGCCGCCACGTTCGCCGTGATCATGAACTCCTCGATCAGGCGATGGCTGTCCAGCCGCGCCACCGGCGCGATCGCGGCGACCGCGCCCTTGGCGTCGAAGGACACCTTGCGCTCCGGCAGGTCGAGGTCGAGCACGCCGCGCGCGTCGCGGGCCTGCGCCAAGGCCCGATAGGCGCCGTAGAGCGGCTCGATTACCTTGCCGAGCAGGGGCTCGAGCGCGGCAGGGGCCTCGCCGTCCCGAGCCGCCTGCACGTCCTCGTAGGTCAGCCGAGCGGCCGAGCGCATCACCGCGCGGGTGAAGCGATGACGCCTCAGCCGGCCTTCGGCGTCGATCCAGAGGTGGGCGGCAAGGCAGGGCCGGTCCTCTCCGGGTTTCAGGGAGCACCAGCCATTCGACAGGGCCTCGGGCAGCATCGGCACGACCCGGTCGGGGAAATAGACCGAGTTGCCGCGCTCGTAGGCCGCGCGGTCGAGCGGGCTGCCGCTGCGCACGTAGTGGGCGACGTCGGCGATCGCGACGATCAGGTGCCAACCGCCGGCATTGGCGGGATCGCTGTCCGGCTCGGCGAAGACGGCGTCGTCGAAATCCCGCGCGTCGGCGCCGTCGATCGTGACCAGAGGC
>JAKSDN010001040.1 GCA_022360075.1 Kiloniellales bacterium
CTGATGAACGACATCATCCGCGCCTTCAAGAACACCACCTTCGTCAGCATCATCGGCCTGTTCGACGTACTCGGCGCCACCGCCACCGCGCTCGAAGACCCGGCCTGGGTGCGCTTCGCGCCGGAGGCCTACATCTTCATCTTCCTGCTCTACTTCGTCTTCTGCTTCACCATGTCGAAGTACAGCGAGGGCGTGGAGCGCGACCTCAACAAGGGACGGAACTTCTGATGCCGGGCGCCGCCAAGAGCCTCGCGCCGGCCGGCGCGCCGATCGTGACGCTTGAGGGCGTCAACAAGTGGTTCGGCGAATTCCACGTCCTGCGCGACGTCAACCTCGCGGTCGGCTCGGGTGAGAAGGTGGTGATCTGCGGGCCCTCCGGCTCCGGCAAGTCGACCCTGATCCGCTGCATCAACCGCCTGGAGGTGCATCAGGAAGGCAGCATCGTGGTCGACGGCACGGAGCTGCGCGACGACCTGCGCAAGATCGAGGCGGTCCGCCGCCGGGTCGGCATGGTCTTCCAGAGCTTCAACCTCTTCCCGCATCTGACGGTCATGGAGAACCTGACCCTGGGCCCCGTCTACGTCCACAGGCGGCCGGCTCCGGCGGCCGAGGGCGACGCCATGGCGCTGCTCGAGCGTGTGAAGATCCAGGATCAGGCCTGGAAGTACCCCGGCCAGCTTTCCGGCGGCCAGCAGCAGCGCGTCGCGATCGCCCGCGCCCTCATGCTCCAGCCCAAGGTGATGCTGTTCGACGAGCCGACCTCGGCGCTCGACCCGGAGATGATCAAGGAAGTGCTCGACGTGATGGTCGAGCTGGCCGAGGAGGGCATGACCATGATCGTCGTGACCCACGAGATGGGCTTCGCGCGCCGCGTGGCGGACCTGATGGTCTTCATGGACGACGGCGAGGTCGTCGAGGCCGCGCCGCCCGAGAGCTTCTTCGAGCAGCCGAGGAACGCGCGCACGCGGCTGTTTCTCAGCCAGATCCTCACGCAGTGACATCGGCGATTCCGGAAAGGGCTCCTCCATGGTGACACAGGCCAAGCCTTCGCTCGAAAATGCGAACGACGACGGTGCGGCGTCACCGCCGGACTGGGAGGCGATCCGGCGCGAGTTCCCGAC
>JAKSDN010000254.1 GCA_022360075.1 Kiloniellales bacterium
ATTTCGCGTGGGGTGACGCTATCCGCATCAACACCAAACGCCGGGTGACGTTTGTCGGGGGCGATGCGCTCGGCGGGATCACCCTGCGGCCGGGAGCACGGAGCAGCCTGGTCGCGTATGCCGGCCCGAGTTTCATCGACCTCGGTCAGCGCAATGACATCCACGCCTACGAAACAACGAATCGGACGCCGGACCAGAACTTCATGACTCTCGATGAGGTGCTGGATGCCGACTACCGTGGAGCCCTGGTCGGCGGCCGCGTGGACATCCCGCTCGGCGGGGCTCTGCGCCTGTCCGCGTCCGGTGACGCGGGCCTGTACCGCCTGTCCGGAGCGTACCGAGGACGGCAGCGAACGGTCCTGACGTCAACGACCGTGGACGAGGTGCGGGCGGATGTTCGGTTGCGGGATACCCGGTTGGCCGTGCGCACGCGCGTCGAGGTGATGCTGAGCGTTGCAATGTCCGAGGGATACGTGGTTCGCGCGGGTACCGGGTTCGAACATCTGTCACACGTTCCAGTCCCCGAGTACGCGCGCGTCGGGGATCGGTTCGGCGACAACACCGTCCACGACGGGGTGCGACTTGGCTACCGGGACGCGGCGGGCGGGTTCGCGTCCGTTTCCGTGACGGCGAAATTCTGACAACGGAAAAAAGACGCCGGGTTCCGCCCGGCAGCTTGCGGAATAGTCGATGTCACGACCGGGGACGCATGCCCCTGAACGTGGCTCTGCCGGTCGCCGTCCGCTCGTGCGGTGCCGCCGGCAGCGCCGGCGGATCCCACTAACCGTTCAGGGCGATCCCTTTGTTGGTCACGTGGTCCTTCAACTCGTTGTGTTCGTACATTTCGCGGACGATGTCGCAGCCGCCGACGAACTCGCCCTTGACGTAGAGCTGCGGGATGGTCGGCCAGCTCGCGAACTCCTTCACGCCCTGGCGCAGGCCCGGGTCCTGCAGGACGTCGATGCCCTTGTACTTGACCCCGAGATGGGTCAGCACCTGCACGACGGCGGCGGAGAAGCCGCACTGCGGGAAGACCGGCGTGCCCTTCATGAAGAGCACGACCTCGTTCTCCTTGAGCTCCTCCTGGATGCGCTCGGTAACCGTATTGTCCATGTCTCTGTTCCTCGTGTTGCTTCGGTCCCGTCGCGCTTCTGGCGGCTCGGCGACCTCTGATCTCTCCGTTCAGGCCTCGGGCGGTGCCGAAGTTTGCAGGGCTAGCGCGTGCAGTTCGTTGCCCATGCGGCCTTGCAGCGCCTGGTAAACCATCTGGTGTTGCTGCACGCGCGACTTGCCCTTGAAGGCCGGCGAGACGATGTAGGCGGCGTAGTGATCGCCGTCGCCACGCAGATCCTCGATGGTCACCTGCGCGTCTGGGATCGCCTCCTTGATCAGGCCCTCGATCTCCCCCGGATTCATCGGCATTCGCTGCTTCCTCGTGTTTTCGCCGGCCTCGGCCGGTCACGTCAGGCTCCGGTCCCTGCGCCTTCCGCCATGTAAGCGGGCAGCCAGCCCTCGTGCGCCTCGCGCAGCTCGTCGATCGATATAGTGTCGCCGCTCGAGAGGCTCAATGACGCCCCACCACAGCGGCCGATCTGCCGCGCCGGGACCCCGGCGGCCGCAGCCGCGGCCAGGACCGCAGCCCCGTCTGACGCGGTGACAATGTAGCGCGCCTGATCCTCGCCGAACAACCATCCGTGGGTTGGGGGCATGCCGGCCTCGTCGGGCCCGGGAAGCTCGATTTCGGCCCCGAGGCCGGCTTTTCCGGCGAGCGCCATCTCGGCCAGACCGACCAGCAGCCCGCCGTCGGAGAGGTCATGGCAGGCACTCACGCGGCCCTCGGCGATCAGGCCGCGCACGAAGTCGCCGTTGCGCCGCTCCGCCGCTAGGTCGACCGGCGGCGGCGCGCCCTCTTCGCGGCCGGCGACCTCGCGCAGGAAGATCGAGGCGCCGAGATGGCCGCGGGTCTCGCCGATCAGCACGATCGCCTCGCCCTCGGTCTGGAAGCCGACCCCGGCGAGGCTCGAGAGATCCTCGATCAGACCGACACCGCCGATCACCGGGGTCGGCGGGATCGCCTTGCCGTTGGTCTCGTTGTAGAGCGAGACGTTGCCCGAGACGACCGGCGTGCCGAGCGCGTCGCAGGCCTCGCGCATGCCCGCGATGCAGCCGACCAATTGGCCCATGATCTCCGGCCGCTCGGGATTGCCGAAGTTGAGGTTGTTGGTGACGGCGAGCGGTTGGGCGCCGACGGCGGTCAGATTGCGCCAGCTCTCGGCGACCGCCTGCGCGCCGCCGCGGCGCGGATCGGCCTGGCAGTAGCGCGGCGTGCAGTCCACCGCGACGGCCAGGGCCCGCTCGCTGCCGTGGATGCGCACGACGCCGGCGTCGCCGCCGGGACGGCGCAGGGTATCGGCCATGACCATGTGGTCGTACTGCTCCCAGACCCAGCGCCGGCTGCAGAGGTCGGGCGAGCCGAGCAGCGCGAGCAGGCTGCGGCAGGGATCCTCGGGCGCGGCGAGCGTCTCGGCGGCGAGCTCGGGCCGCGCGGGCGTTTCCTGCCAGGGCCGATCGTATTCCGGCGAGGCCTGGGCGAGGGGGTCGATCGGCAGGTCGGCGACGGTCTCGCCGGCCATCTTGAGGACCATGCGCCCGCTGTCGGTCAAGCGGCCGATCACCGCGAAATCCAGGTCCCACTTCTCGAAGATCGCCCGGGCCAGCTCCTGGCGCTCCGGCTTGAGCACCATCAGCATGCGCTCCTGGCTCTCCGAGAGCATCATCTCGTAGGGCGTCATGCCGGCCTCGCGGCAGGGCACCTGGTCCAGGTCCAGCTCGACCCCCATGCCTCCCTTGGAGGCCATCTCGAAGGTCGAGCAGGTGAGGCCGGCCGCGCCCATGTCCTGGATGCCGATGATGGCGTCGGTCGCCATCAACTCCAGGCA
>JAKSDN010000167.1 GCA_022360075.1 Kiloniellales bacterium
GCTGTAGCGGATCTTGACCTGGAATTCCTTCTCCAGGCCCAAGTCCTCGTAGTAGTCCATGAACTCGCAGTGGGTGCGCAGGATGTAGTTCTCCTCGTCCAACTCGTTAACCGGCACTTGGGCCAAGCTCTCGAAGCGGTGGCCCTGGCGGAAGCCGACGCAATAGCGCTCTTGATAGAGCGGCCGGGCATCGAGACGCTCCGGATAGCCGGGCAGGCCGATCAGGGCCACGTCGATCTCGCCGTCCAGCAGCTTGCTCACCAGGTCCTTGCCGCTCGCTTCCTCGATCGACAGGTCGAGGGACGGCACCTCGCGGCGCAGGCTGTCGAGGAAGCCAATCAGGCGCTGCGGCCCGATGGTCGACATCACGCCCAGGCGCAGCGGCGCCTTCTCCATGTGGACGTAGCAGAGCGCCTCGTCGGCCGCCGAGCGGCTGGCGAGCAGCACCCGCTCGAGATGGGGCCGGACCAGGCGGCCGAGCTCGGTCAGGTGCGTGTGATTGCGCTCGCGCCGGAACAGCGGACCGCCCAGCTCCTCCTCCAGCTTCTTGATCGCGCGGGTCAGCGACGGCTGGGCGACGTGGCACTGCTCGGCCGCGCGGGTGAAGTTGAGCGTCTCACAGACCGCGAGGAAGTAGCGGACCTGGTGCATTTCCATGTCACGGGACTCCCGGAAGCATAGTCAAAGGCTATCACATCGTCGTGAGGCTTTACGAAACCTTCATATCCCGACCCCATTTGAGCGCTATCCATAGCCGAGAGCTATGAATTCTGGAGCTTAACGATATTTCGCCGCGGCGCTGATCGGCACCAGATCTGGAGTACCCAAGGCTCACGCTTTCGAACCCAGGAGCAAGACCTATGACCAACACCTTCTCGATCAAGGGCACCCTCGCCGCGGCTGGACTGGCCGCGGGCCTCGGCGCCAGCTTCGCCGCCAGCGGCGCTCTCGCCGCCGAAGGCAATGTCATTCACCTGACCCAGACCGCCTGTCAGTTCATCGAGTCGGAGAACGACGTCGACCGCGGCTTCACCTCGAGCAAGAAGGCCGACTGCGTGGCGATCAATGACAAGACGGGCGAGGAGCGCCTGTCCGAGGCCAAGGTCCTGAAC
>JAKSDN010000309.1 GCA_022360075.1 Kiloniellales bacterium
CAATGCGCTCGGTGCGATCAGCGTCTCCTTTCTCGATCACTTCACGCTGTTCGACTACCGCTTCCGCTTCTCGCCCCAGGTCAGTCTCTACGTCTGCGCCTTGGCCGTCGTGACCTGCCAGGTCTCGGCGCTCTATCCCGCGTTGGTCGCGCGCAGAACCTCTTCGGCCGAGGCGCTGCACTACGAGTAGCCGGGCACATGTGGGAGATTGCGGCCAGGCGAACGCATGCTAGAGTCCAGGACATGGCATCCATCTTCTCACGCATCCTGGGCGGCTTGACCGGCAAGGACTCGGGCGAGGCCGCGGCGCCGGCAATGGGCGATCCGGTCAGCTACGAGGGCCTGATCATACGCGCGGCGCCCGAGCAGGCCGGCAGCCAGTGGCGCCTGGCCGGCGTCATCATCAAGCAGTCGGACGACGGCGATCTCGAGCGCGTCTTCCTCAGGGCCGATACCTTCGCGAGCCGCGAGGAGGCAGAGAGCTTCGCGATCCGCAAGGGCAAGCAGATCATCGACGAGCAAGGAACGCAGCTCTTCGCCGACGGGGCGCCGTCGGGACGGGCCTGAGAGCCGGCGCGTCCGGCCACCGGATTTGAAAAAACGAGGGGATCGGAGCCAACCGATCCGAAGCTGCCGGGTGTGAGCATGCAGCGCTGCCGAACGGTCAAGCGGCGGAGAGGCACTTCATGCTGGCAAGGGACATCATGACGACCAAGGTCGTCACCGTAACGCCCGACACCCGGGTCGAGGACATCGCAAGGCTGCTTCTGGATCGCGGCATCAGCGCCGTTCCGGTCCTGGAGGCCGACGGTAGCATCGTCGGCGTGGTCAGCGAGGGCGACCTCATGCGCCGCCCCGAGGCCGAGACCGAGCGCCGCCCCTCCTGGTGGCTGAACCTCGTGACCGGGCCGGAGGAGCGGGCGCGAGATTACATCAAGGCGCACGGCCACACGGCCGCCGACGTGATGAGCCGCAACGTCGTCTCCGTCGCCGAGGACACGCCGGTCGGCGAGATCGCCCGCATTCTCGAGAAGAAACGCATCAAGCGCGTGCCGGTAATGCGCGACGGCAAGCTGATCGGGCTGGTCAGCCGCGCCAACCTCCTGCACGGCCTGGCCACCCACCGGAACCGCATCTCCGTCACGACCTCGCCCGACGACCGGACGATCCGCGAGCAGATCCTGGCGCTGGCGGCGAAGCAAGGCTGGGTCAGCTACGGCTCGCTCAACGTGCTGGTGAACGACGGCGTCGCCGAGCTCTGGGGCTGGGTCGATTCGGACGAGGAGCGCAAGGCCCTGCTACTGGCGGTCCAGGAGGTCGAAGGCGTCCGCGCGATCGAGGACCACCTGGGCTCGGTGGCGCCCTATCTGCGGGCGACGTGAGTGTAGCGGAGATGCTTGTTCTCTTTTGTCCGCTCCGCGGACGCCCCTCACCCCAGCCCTCCCCCTCAAGGGGGAGGGAGTTTATGCGTTGATTGCACTGACCTTTTTCACTTCCCCCCTGGAGGGGGAGGTCGGCGCGAAGCGCCGGGTGGGGGGCGGCGCGCAGCGCCCAAAGAAAAGCGACAACCCGCCATAACACAGCCGTCTCAAACCGGCCCCTCGTCATAGAGCCTCAGCAACGCGATCGGATCGCTCTCGGCATGGCCGCGCGCGACCATCAGGCGGTAGAGGGCACGGGCCTGGTCGCACATCGGGGTCGGCGTGGTGGTCTTTTTGGCGAGCTCGTAGACCATGTCGAGGTCCTTCAGGACCTGCCGGGCGCGCGCGGCGGGCGGCTCGTACTGGCGCTCGATCATGCGCGGGAACATCGCGCGCAGCAGGTTGCTGCCGGCATGGCCGTCGCCCAGGCAGTCGGGGATCTTGGCCACGTCGATGCCGGCGTTCTCGCCGAGCTTGAGCGCCTCGGCCAGCACCGC
>JAKSDN010001376.1 GCA_022360075.1 Kiloniellales bacterium
CCACCTCACGGCTTCAGGCACCGGTAGACCGCCAAGCCTTCCTTGCCCTTGATGGCCACGCCTTCCACCGGCTCGCCCTGGCAGCGTCCGGCGATGCGCGCCCAGGCTTCGCCGCTCAGGTAGACGGCGGCGCCGGGACCGATGCCGGCCAGGCGGGCGGCGACGTTCACGGTGTCGCCCCAGAGGTCGTAGGTGAACTTGGTGCGGCCGATCATGCCGGCCATCACCGGGCCGACGTGGATGCCGATGCGCAGCTTCCAGCCGATCCAGAGCGACTCGGCCGCCTCGACGAGGTCGAAGCCGCAGCGCACGGCGGCCATCACCGGATCCGGGTTGCTCTCGAGCAGGTTGGCGGTCGCCATCAGGCCGTCGCCGACGGTCTTGATCTTCTCCAGGCGGTGATCGCGCACGATCGTCTCGGAGAGCTCGGCCAGGCGGTCCAGGTTGGAGACCACGTCGTTCGGCGCGTGGCTCTCGCAGTACTCGGTGAAGCCGACGATGTCGGCGAAAAGCACCGCGACCTCGGCGAACTCGCGCGGCGCGATGCGGTCGGTGGACTTGAGCTCGCGCACCGCCGGCGCCGGCAGGATCGCGTAGAGCAGCTCGTCGGCGCGCTGGCGCTCCCGGTCGATCGCCTCCAGATAGGCGCGCTCGCGGTCGCGCATCCGCTTTTTGTCGAGGCAGGCGCCGACCCGGGCCTTCAGCACCGCCGGGTTGAAGGGCTTGGTCAGGTAGTCCTCGGCGCCCTGCTCAATGCAGCGGATCGCGGTCTCGAACTCGGAGAGGGCCGAGATCATGATCACTGGGACATGGGTGAGAGTCTCGTCCGCGCGCATCTTCTTCAGCACGCCGTAGCCGTTCATCTTGGGCATGACCACGTCGAGGATGACGAGATCGATCGACTGCGCTGCGAGCTGCTGCAGGGCCTCTTCGCCGTTGCCCGCCTCGACCACCTGGCGATAGCCGAGCAGTTCCAGGTGGTCGACGAGGATCTCGCGGTGGTCGTCGAAATCGTCGACCACCAGGATCGTCACGTCTTCCCCGGCCTGCTCCATGTCCTGCCCGATGGCGGGCGTCGCAGCTTCGGCCATTGCGTCCGGGCCCTCCGCTTGTCACGGGACCAGGTCCCGCTGCCAGGCGCCTCCGGGCAGGAGGATAGCATGGCTTCCGACCGTTGCGCGGGCCGATCCCGCGCGGCGCTCGGGCTATTCGAGCAGGCCGGGCGGGGCGCCTAGTCCGGC
>JAKSDN010000485.1 GCA_022360075.1 Kiloniellales bacterium
CGTGGTTCCAGAGCGGCTCGATCTTGTCGTTGGCCAGCACGCGGTCCTGCAGGATCTTCTCGGCGCGCATCTCGTCGCGCCGATGGATCAGGATCACCTTGCGCGCGAAGTTGGTCAGGAAGATCGCCTCTTCGGCGGCGGTGTTGCCGCCACCGACCACGGCCACAGTCTTGTCCCGGTAGAAGAAGCCGTCGCAGGTGGCGCAGGCCGAGACGCCGAAGCCGCGGAACTTGGTCTCGCTCTCCAGGCCGAGCCAGCGCGCCTGGGCGCCGGTGGCGATGATCAGGCTGTCGCCGCTGTAGGTCGCGCCGGAATCGCCGACGCAGCGCAGCGGCCGGCTCTGCAGATCGACCTCGACGACGGTGTCGAAATGCATGGCCGTGCCCACGGCCTCGGCTTGGGCCTTCATCTGCTCCATCAGCCAGGGCCCCTGAATCACCTCGGCGAAGCCCGGGTAGTTCTCGACGTCGGTGGTGATCGAGAGCTGCCCGCCCGGCTGCAGGCCCTGCACCAGCATGGGCTGGAGATTGGCCCGCGCGGCGTAGATCGCGGCGGTATAGCCCGCCGGCCCCGAGCCCAGGATCAGGACCTTGCTGTGATGCTGTGCGGCCATGGCGGAAAGCCCTTTTGTCCGATCGTCTTCGGGAAGATAAGCGGGGCCGAGGGGGCTCGCAAGGCGCGGGCTTGCTGCGAAAGCGCGCCTTAAAACCCGAACATGTGGTCGAGGCTGAAGCTGGTCTCGCCGTGCATCAGGCCGTGATAGCCGAACAGGCGGCAGGTGACGTCGCGGATCATGACGTAGCCGCCGTCGGTGACCCGGGCGAGCGCCTCGGACTCGAACATCTCCGAGGCGCGCCAGAGCAGCGAGCCGCCGCAGGGGATCGCGACCCGGCGCTCGGCGATCTCGGCGCCGCTCAAGTCGTGCAGGGTAAGCGTCGTGTCGCTGGTGTCGTGCCAGGGAGTCGAGGCCGCGTAGATCAGGTGACAGAAGCTGTCGAGCGGCTGCGGGCCGAGGCGCAGGAACAGGCGGGTCGACAGCCCCGGTGCGCGCCCGGCGTAGGACTGCGGCTCGCCCTTGTAGGTCAGAACCGAATTGAACATGTGGGCGCCGAAGCTGGTTTCGGCGCTGTGCCCGGAGCGCTTGTCCTCGTAGCGGAATATCGCGTGCAGCCAGCCGTCGGCCTCGCCGCCCTCGCGGAAGTCGTAGACCAGCTCCACATGTCCCCACGCGGCCTCGCCGTTGGCGCCGCCGTTCGCGCCTCCATTGGGACCGGAGAGGCCGCCGTTGGCTGCAAGCAGCGCGTTGAGGTCGAGCGCGGTGGCGTGATCGCGCGGCAAGCAGCCGAAGCTCTGGGACGCGACCTCTCGGCCGTCGGCATCGTAGAGCAGGGCCGTGATGGGCAGGTTGGCCTGGCGTGTGGCCATGGGCGTGGGCAGGACGATCGAGTCGAAGCGCTGGGGCGGCAGCAAGGGCGCGGGCAGGATGTAGCCCTTGCCCAGCAGGTTGGCGATCTCGGGGATACGCGCGTTGGGCTTGAGGTCGCTGCGCTCGACGTTGACGTGGGCGATGCGCGTGCGGCCGTTGCCGGCGATCACCTCGTAGCGCGGCCGCACGACATGCTTGCCGGCCTGCAGCTCGATCTGCTGCGGCCAGGCCGCCTCGGGCAGCAGCTCTCGGGTGTCGAGGGCATAGGTCGCGAAGGCCGGGATCTCCCGATCCAGCCAGGCGATCGGCTCGCGGCCCATGAGGTTGAGGCCGAGGCCGCCGGCCGGGATCGGCGCCGGATGGCTGTTCTGGACCCAGAGCAGGACCCGCTCGTCGGCGCGCGGCGCCGGCAAGCCGGCGTAGTGGTCGGAGGGCCAGGCGTTGGCGTCGTGGGTGCAGGACAGCACCGCCGCCTCGTCGCCGTAGGTGTCGAGCGCGTACTTTACCACGTCGTGGCCGGCGATGCCGGTGACGTGGAGGAAGAGCTGGCCGGTGAAGGGGCCCAGGCCGAAGCGCCGGCGCACCTCGGCGCTGTCGATCACGATCGCCGCGCCCGCGCCCGGCAGGCTGTCCTGCCACTCCGCGAGCGGGGCCCCGGCCTCGTCGAACAGGCAGCACCAGAGCGCCGGCTGGGCGGCGCCGTAGCCCGACCAGTAGTCGGCCGTCACGACGCGGGTGTGGGCGCCCTCGGCGTCGCGGAAGAAGGCGAAGTTGGTCGCGAAGTTGAGGCCGCTCAGATAGTCGCGCGGCCGGGTCAGCATGGCCTCGGGCAGGCGCAGCGGATCGAGGCTGAGGATCTCGGCACCGGCCGGCAGGAGGTGTTGGATGTGGGCGATCAGGCGCTCGGCGTTGAAGGCCGCCACCAGAACCCGCGCCGCGCCGGACTCGGGCAGGGCGGTCACCGGCTGCGCGGGCTGGCCGAGCAGGCTCTTGTCCAGGTCGTCGAGGTCCTGGACGAAGTAGCCGGCGAAACTCAGCGCTCCGAGATCGTAGAGCTGCGCGAAGTCGGCCGCGTGGCCGAGCGGGTCGTAGATCGCAACCGGGCCCGCCTCCGTCAGCTCGGCGAGGAGGTCCGGCGCCTTGCGCGCCGCTAGGGGATGACCCACGGCCTTGAAGAAGGCGTTGCCGCCCCGGGTGTTGCTGAAGGTTTCGATGCGGAGCGCCATGGCGCGCGATGCCCCCGTCGTGACGGTGGAGAGACTGCCTGAATCGGAGCGGAGACGGGCCGGTTCTAGATATCGCCTGTCTTGGAATTGTCAAATGAGATGGATCAAGCGGCCGGGACCGCCATCGCTTTGCAGCGCGCCGGCATGCGTCGCCTGATCTCGGCGGCGACGCTGACGGTCTCGTTCAAGGGCTCGTACGACCAGCGGCCGAGCACGCCCTCGAAGGGCCGGGTCACGCCCGCCTCGCGCATCGCCCGGTGGAAGCGGCGGAACTTCGGCGTGCCGCCGGTGATCTCGGCGATGTGTACCGGTTTTCCGGTGAAGGCGGCCTCGCAGATCATGTTGACCGAATCGCCGGTGACCACGAAGGCGTCGGCGAGTGCCAGATAGCCGAGATAGGGGTTCTCGCCGCTCCCATCCCAGAACGCCGTGGGCAGGCCCGCTAGGCCCTCGCGCAGGATCGCCAGCGTCTCCGGTCCGGTGCGGCGCGACGGCGTGACCAGGAGGCCAGCGCCGCTCTCACGGGCCAGTCTGGCCAGGTCTCGGGCCAGGTTACGGGCGTTGCGCCGGGTCAAGCGATGGGTCCGGCTGTTGCCGCCGATCAGAACCGTGACCCGGGGCCGGGGCAGATGCTCGACCGCGGCGGCGAAGCGGGCAGCGGCCGCGGCGAGCTTCGCGTCGGTAAGGCCGTGGAGCGAGCCGCGGGTCTCGATCACGTTGGGCCCGCGCAGCCGATCGTGCGCGGGCGCGACGACGACGTCGAAGTTGTCGAGCGCGACCTTGGGGTCCTGCACCTGGACCGAGAAGGTGCGCCCGCCGCTCGCGCGCCGGATCGCCAGGTTCGGCCCGACCGCCAGGCGGCCGGTGCCGATCATGACGTCGGGCCAGGGCGGCATAAGACGATCGCCACCGCCATCGCCCTCCACTTGGAGCGCCGCCAGAGGGTCGCGCCAGAAGCGCGGCGGCAGCCAGCGCCAGGGCGCGCGGATCTTGATGCGCTTGATGACCGGCTCGAAGCCGAGCGCCTCGGCGAGGCCGCGGCACTGGATCTCGATGCCGGCCTTGCCGTCGCTGATCACCCAACAGCTTGGAGGTCTCGCGGGGACACCCTGGTCCATGGCGGCGGACTATTGCCTCGCCGGGCGGGGCGCGCAAGGCGATCTCGTCACGGGCCTTGGCGATAGCCATCGGCGCGGGTAATATCCTTTCGCCATATCCCACCATAAAGAAAAGAAATTCACGCCGGAGAGGCCCCTCATGCGCCGCGTCAAGCTGGATCGGATCGATCTCAGGATTCTAGGCGATCTGCAGGAAGACGGCCGCATGACGAACGTGGAGCTGGCGCGCCGTGCGGGCATTTCCGCGCCGCCTTGCCTCAGGCGCGTGCGGGCGTTGGAGAAGGCTGGCTTCATCCGCGGCTACCATGCCGATCTCGATGCGGAAAAACTGGGCTTCGAGGTCATGTTCATCGCCCTGGTCGGCCTCGACAGCCAGTCCGAGGCCGTGCTTTCGGAGTTCGAGGCGCTGATGGCGGAATGGCAGGAGGTGCGCGAATGCCACATGGTGCGCGGCGCGGGGGACTTCGTGCTCAAGATCGTGGCGCGCAACACGGCGCACGAGAACGAGCTCACGACCCAACTCACCGCCGCCCCGCATGTGGCGACGGTGCAGACGATCCAAGTCATCCGCACGGCCAAGCAGGTGCCGGGAATCCCCGTCGAAGCCGGCGCGCGGGCCGAAGCGGAATGATCGGGACGGCGGACGCCGCCGGCTACTGGAATTTGACCTTCGTCACCTCGTAGGACTTCTCGCCCTTGGGCGTGGTCACCTCGACGGAGTCGCCGACGGCCTTGCCGATCAGGGCGCGGGCCAGCGGCGCGGTGATCGCCAGGCGTCCCTCCTTGACGTCGGCTTCCAGCTCGCCGACGAGCTGATAGGTCAGCTCGTCGTCCGTGTCCTCGTCGACGACGGTCACCGTCGCGCCGAATTTGACGGTGTCGCCGGAGAGGCTCGAGACATCGATGACCTCGGCGCGCGCCATCTTGTCCTCCAGCTCGGCAACCCGGCCCTCAATGAAGGATTGTCGCTCCCGCGCCGCGTGGTACTCGGCATTTTCCGAGAGATCACCGTGTTCACGCGCCTCGGCGATCGCCCGGATCACCTCGGGCCGTGCCACGCTCTTAAGCTGCTTCAATTCCTCTTGCATCCGGGCCAGGCCGGAAGCCGTCACCGGGACTTTGTCGCTCATGGAAGATCACTCGACTGGGCTGGAGTAGGTCCGGGTTATGGACGCACTGACGCTACCGCGGCTTTCAGAACCGCAGCTTTAAAACGACCCCTTAAAATAGGATTGCAGCGGTGCGACTTCAAGTTGGCCGGATTTCAGGGCCACGACCGCCTGAACCGCCGCCTGCGCGCCGGGTACGGTCGTATAATAGGGTATGTGATGCGTGAGGGCCGCCCGCCTGAGCGCGAAGGAATCGGCGACCGCCTGGGCCCCTTCGGTGGTGTTGAGCACGAGATGTACGTCGCCCGACTTCATGGCATCGACGATGTGCGGGCGGCCTTCGCGGACCTTGTTGATCTGGGCGACCGCGATGCCCTGCTCAGCTAGGAAGCGGGCGGTTCCGCGGGTCGCGACGATCTCGAAGTCGAGCTCGGTGAGCGAGCGCGCGACCGGCCCCATCGCTTCCTTGTCGCGGTCCTTGACCGAGATGAAGACCCGGCCCTTTTTCGGCAGCTTGAGCCCCGCGCCGATCTGCGCCTTGAGAAAGGCGCTGGCGAAATCGCTGTCCAGGCCCATGACCTCACCGGTCGATCGCATCTCGGGACCCAGCACGACATCGACGCCGGGAAAACGCGCGAAGGGAAACACGGCCTCCTTGACCGCCATGTGACCATTGCCGACGTTGCTCAGCTCGAAGCTCTCGAGCTTTGCACCGGCCATGACCTGTGCGGCGATCTTGGCAATCGGCACGCCGGTCGCCTTGGCGACGAACGGTACGGTCCGGCTCGCGCGCGGGTTCACCTCGAGAATGTAGATATCGCTGTTGCGTACGGCGAACTGTACGTTCATGAGGCCGACCACGCCGAGCGCTTTGGCGAGCCGCTCGGTCTGCCGGGCGATCTCGGCGACGACGGCCGACGACAGGCTGTGCGGCGGCAGTGCGCAGGCCGAGTCGCCGGAGTGGATGCCGGCCTCCTCGATGTGCTCCATGATGCCGGCGACATGGACGCGCTCGCCGTCGCAGACCGCGTCGACGTCGACCTCGGTCGCGTCGCGTAGATAGCGGTCGATCAGGACCGGGTTGCGGCCCGAGACCTTGACCGCCGAGCCGATGTAGCGGGCGAGCTGCTCGGCGTCGTGGACGATCTCCATCGCGCGCCCGCCGAGCACGTAGGAGGGCCGGATCAGCACCGGAAAGCCGATCCGCTCGGCAACCGCGTGCGCTTCCTCCGGCGTGGTCGCCGTGCCGTTGTCGGGCTGCTTGAGGCCGAGATCGGCGAGCAGAGCCTGGAAACGCTGCCGATCCTCGGCGAGATCGATCGCGTCGGGCGAGGTGCCGAGGATCGGGACCTCGGCGGCCGCCAAGGCGTGGGCGAGCTTGAGCGGCGTCTGGCCGCCGAACTGCACGATGACGCCGCGCAGCCGCCCCTTGCGCTGTTCGACCCGGGCGATCTCGATCACGTCCTCAGCGGTCAAGGGCTCGAAGTAGAGGCGGTCGGAGGTGTCGTAGTCGGTCGAGACGGTCTCGGGATTGCAATTGACCATGATGGTCTCGAGCCCGGCCTCGGCCAGCGCGTAGGCGGCATGGACGCAGCAGTAGTCGAACTCGATGCCCTGGCCGATGCGGTTCGGCCCGCCGCCGAGGATCATGACCTTGTCGCGCTCGCTGGGTTCGGCCTCGCACTGCGGGCCAGCCGGCGCACCGGGGCCCTCGAGGCTATGGGCGGACTCGTATGCCGAGTACATGTAAGGGGTCAGCGCCGGGAACTCGCCGGCACAGGTGTCGATGCGCTTGTAGACCGGGCCGACTCCGGCGCGCCGGCGCCGTTCGGCGACCTCGGCTTCCGCTAGCCCTGCGAGTGTCCCGAGGCGGGCATCGGAGAAGCCGAGCTTCTTCAAGGCCAGGAAGCTGTCGGCGTCGCCCGGCAAGCCGTCCCGGCGGACCTGTTCCTCGGCCGCGACGATCTCGGCGATCCGGGCGAGGAACCAGGGGTCGATCTTGGTCGCGCCGTAGATCTCCTCGAGGCTCAGGCCGTGGCGAATCGCCTGCGCGATCAGCAGCAGGCGCTCGGGCACCGGGCGGATCAGCGCGCTGATGATCGTGTCGTTATCGATCTCGCTCTCGCCGGCCGTGACGGGGATGTCGGTCTCGTCGAGCCCGGTCAGGCCGGTTTCCATCGAGCGGAAGGCCTTCTGCAGCGACTCCTCGAAGCTGCGCCCGATCGCCATGGCCTCGCCGACCGACTTCATGGAGGTGGTGAGCGTGGCCTCCGCGCCGGGGAACTTCTCGAAGGTGAAGCGCGGCATCTTGGTGACCACGTAGTCGATGGTCGGCTCGAAGGAGGCCGGCGTGACCTTCGTGATGTCGTTGTCGAGCTCATCGAGCGTGTAGCCGACCGCGAGCTTGGCCGCGACCTTGGCGATCGGAAAGCCGGTCGCCTTGGAAGCCAGCGCTGAGGAGCGCGAGACGCGCGGGTTCATCTCGATCACGACCAGGGCGCCGCTCTCCGGGTTGATCGCGAACTGCACGTTCGAGCCGCCGGTGTCGACGCCGATCTCGCGCAGGCAGTCGATCGAGGCGTTGCGCAGGATCTGGTATTCCTTGTCGGTCAGGGTGAGCGCCGGCGCGACGGTGATCGAGTCGCCGGTGTGAATGCCCATCGGATCGACGTTCTCGATCGAGCAGACGATGATGCAGTTGTCGGCGCGGTCGCGCACGACCTCCATTTCGAACTCTTTCCAGCCCAGCACCGACTGCTCGACCAGC
>JAKSDN010000905.1 GCA_022360075.1 Kiloniellales bacterium
CACCCGGCCACGCGGTCCGTCTCGCCAACACAAACCGTCGCCTGCCATCTTGTCGAGGCTGCCGGCCGTGCCGCCAGGCGGAGCCCGGAATGACCATCCCGCTGGCCATCCTGGGCCTCGGCACCTGGGGCCAAAGGCTCGTCGCCACCGTCAACGCTGGGCCACGTCCGTCAGGGTTGATCCGCTTTACCCATGCCGGCCTCCGTGAACCGGCCAAGTACGCAACTATTTTGCGCGAGCATGGACTGGCGCACTGCGCCTTCGAGGACTTGCTCGGAGGTGACGACGTGGAGGCCGTCGTCATCGCCACCCCTCACAGCCAGCATTTTGCCCAGTGCAAGCAGGCGCTCTTGGCGGGAAAGCACGTCTTCTGCGAGAAGCCCCTGACGATGACATCAGGACAAACCAGCGAGCTTTACGAGCTCGCGGACCGTCTGGGCCTTGTGCTCGCCGTCGGGTTTAATCGCCGCTTCCTGCCCACCATCGCCCATCTCAAGAGGATGATAGATGAAGGTGAGCTCGGCACTGTGATCAACGTCGAAGGCAACTTCTCAGGGGCCTTCGGTCTGAGCTACAGCAGCGACGCTTGGCGTGCGAGCGACGCAGACGCGCCTGCGGGCGGTCTCACTGCCATGGGCATCCACGTGATCGACATCTTCATCCACCTGCTCGGCCCGATAGAATCGGTGCAAGCGCAAGCGTTCCGCCGCGTCGAAGGCGTCCCGATCGACGACACGGTCAACCTCGTGGTTCGTTTCGCCTCCGGCCTGCCCGGCTACCTGACCACCATGATGGCGACCCCCTGGATCTGGCGGCTGCAGATCTTCGGGACCGAGGCCTGGGTGCAGATGCGGTCCGATAGAACTCTCGAAGTTCAGCGAGTCGTCAACGCCGAGGAGCGCTACCTCGATCGAGAGCCCGAGGTGATATCGTTTCCGCCTTGCGACACGGAACGAGAGGAGCTCGAAGCTTTCGGGCGCGCGCTGCGTGGCGAAGAGCGCTTTCCAGTCGAGGCACATCAAGTGATCAATGGCGCTTTCGTGATGGACTCGGCGATCGGTGCAATACGCCAAAACAGATCAAACTAACGTTCAGGCCAGGGTCAACCGCGATAACCGGCCCAGGGTTCCCTGATACCTTGGGATTTGAACCTGCGGACTTGGTCACTCGGCCCGTCTTTTATTGAAGTGGATTATCCTGGCTGAAATTGGTTGCAGGGGCACGCAACCGACGATATCAGCAGGGCCTCCTCCAAGCGGCGGCATGATGAGGCAACTAGGTCAAACTGATGTTCAAGTTCGAGCCTGGAGCGCCTATCTGCTTCCGGCGGAACAAGGGCGTCGATGGCCCGCCGTCAGCGATACAAACTGTCGGCCTCGCCAGGCCGATTTCCGGGATTGCAAACGAAAGACTGCAGATAATGAGAATCGAAAGCGTCGAGAAGCCTCAGGGCAACTGAGTTTGCCAATGCGCGGTCGCTCTCATGCTCACAGAACCATCTGGTCTCACGGTCCATAGATTGAGCTTGTCTTCGTCTTGCACTGCGTTCAGGGCAAATTCATCAGATGCGAAAAGGGGTGATTGGCTGCGGAATCTGAAGGACGTTGGCGCGTTACCCCACAAGTCCGCGGCATACTGACAAAGCAATGTCGCCTGAAGCGGCCCATGTACGACGAGGTCGGGATAGCCTTCGTCTTGTCTGGAGTATGACTCATCGTAGTGAATACGATGCGCGTTAAACGTCAGGGCCGAGTACCGGAATAGAAATGGAGCGCTCACACTGATAGCGCGCTGTTTGGGGCCAGCCGGTACGGGGTCAGTGTCCTGAGAAGGACCCGCGGCAGTACTGCCAGTCGGCGCGGCCCGGTGAACGATGTCCTGTGTCTCGGTCAAGGCCGCTCGTCCACCGCTTTCAATATGATGCACTACAGAGACGAAGCACAAAGTCCCACTGCGTCCTTCCTTGATTGTCACATCCTCGATTACCGAACGCCGTGACACGAGGTCACCGATACGAATGGGGTTGTGAAACTCGATCGAACCGCCTGCCCACATCCGTCGCGGTAGGGGTACCGGTGGCAAAAAAGCTCCACGCTCGGGATGGCCGTCAAGACCAAGTTCCGCCGTCGGAACCGCTGGCTGGCTGAGGCAGAAATGAACCAAGATTGGCGCTTCGGCCCCTGCATCGAGAGAGGAAGTTCGGTCGAATGTTGCGTTGAAACGTGAGACCAATCCTGGCGTGACGACTTCACTTGTCGTTTCCTCGCGACCAATCCAGCCCCTTAGACGGTTGATATCCACTTGCATGGCGCTGTTCACCTATTGGGCAATCAGGTTCGGAACAGCATCGTGGAGCGGGAGCGTCATTCAGAACGACCTCGGCATGTCGAGTACGTGCTCGGAGATGTAGGAGAGGATGAGGTTGGTCGAGATCGGCGCGACCTGATAGAGGCGGGTTTCACGGAATTTGCGTTCTACATCGTACTCGCTTGCGAAGCCGAAACCGCCATGGAACTGAAGGCAAGCATTGGCTGCTTCCCAAGACGCCTTGGCCGCAAGGTACTTCGCCATGTTGGCCTGGGCGGCACAATCTTCGCCGGCATCAAAGCGGCGACAAGCCTCGTATCGCATCAGGTTTGCAGCCTCGACCTCAATGAAGGCCTCCGAGATCGGGAACTGAACGCCCTGGTTCTGACCGATGGGACGGTCAAAGACCCGTCGCTCCGAAACGTATTCGGTCACGCGGTCGATGAACCAGTAGCCATCTCCGATGCATTCGGCCGCTATCAGCGCCCGCTCCGCATTTAGTCCGGTGAGTATATATTTGAAGCCCTTGCCTTCTTCACCGATCAGGTTCTCCTCGGGGATTTCGAGATTGTCGAAGAAGAGCTCGTTGGTCTCGTGATTGACCATATTCTGGATCGGCCGAACGGTCAGACCGCTCTTCATAGCTTCGTCGATATTGACGACGAAAATGGACAACCCTTCGGACTTTCTTTTCACCTCCGACAGAGAGGTTGTCCGGGCCAGCAGGATCATCAGATCAGAGTGCTTGACGCGGCTGATCCAGACCTTCTGGCCATTTATGACGTATCGATCGCCCTTTTTCTCGGCCCTGGTTCTGATCTTCGTGGTGTCGGAGCCGGTCGTCGGCTCGGTCACAGCCATGGACTGCAAACGCAATTCACCTGCAGCAATCTTCGGAAGATATCTTTGGCGCTGCTCCTCGGAGCCGTGTCGAACCAGTGTGTTCATATTGTACATCTGACCATGGCAGGCTCCGGAGTTGCCGCCCGAGCGATTGATTTCCTCCATGATCACCGAAGCTTCCGTCAACCCTAAGCCCGAGCCGCCATATTGCTCGGGAACCAGCGCTGCCATCCAGCCTTCGCGAGTAAGTGCTTCTACAAAGTCTTCGGGATATGCCCGCTCATCATCGATCTTGCGATGGTATTCGTCCGGAAACTCAGCACACAGCGCTCGCACACCTTCGCGGATCTCCTGATAGGATTCATTAGTGGTCTGAATCACGATCTGCGCTCCCCCTCGATAGTCGGCGAACAGTTCAGGCCGAAATGCTCAATCCGGTGGTGAGGTAGTCGTCACCGTTGGCGGCAATCGCAGGCATCTTAAGGTTCGTGGTATCTGTCCCAGTCATCGGTTCGGTCACGTCGAAGCTCCGCTGGCGAATCGCACCCGGGGCGATACCGGGGAGATGCTTCTGCATCTGTTCATCAGGTTTGAGGGATGCGAGGCATCTAGATCCAGCCAAGGAGCCGACGACAGAGATTGGATAGACGTTCTCGCTTTCCAGGTCGCACCAGTAGCTCTCCGGAAACCAGGCGCAGCGCGCCGCAATGGACGTCCATATCTCACCAACTATGTTCGCGTTCTTCTTTAGGTCGTTCATGCTCCTGTCCTGCGGGGCTGTTCGAAGAAGGGGACTGGGCTGGGAGCCGGGCGACGATCTCGCCGACAATCCCGCGTGGAAAGGCGAGAACGCAGATGACAAATACGATACCCAGCACGAAAGGCACGGGGACCGGGGAGGAAACGAAGACCAATTGGAAACCGATCAGGAGGGCGGCGCCGACAAGAGGCCCTGCGAAGACGCCGATGCCTCCAAGGAGAACGATCAACACAACCTCGCCCGAAATAAAGAAGCTTATGTCCGTCAGGGAAGCGAGCTGTAGGACCAGCGCCTTCATACCTCCCGCGAGCCCGGCGAACCCGGCCGATATCACAAACGCCGCAAGACGATAGCGGCGCGTCGCATAGCCTAGTGAAATCGCACGATCCTCGTTCTGTCGGATCGCCCTTAGAAGGCTTCCGAACGGCGAACAGCCAATCCGATGGATCGCCCAGAGGCTCAAGAGGGAGATCGCGGAGACGAAGAGATAGATCGCACCGTTCGATTCGAGAGAGAAACGACCCAACACGGCCCCACGAGGGATACCCTGTAGGCCGTCGTCGCCGCCGGTTGCGGGCGACTGGAACGCGATGAAGTAGACGAGTTGTGCCAACGCGAGGGTGATCATCGCGAAATAGATCCCTTGCCGGCGGATCGCGATGGCGCCCATAAGGAGCCCTAGAACGAGGGTGGCGCCGGTTGCCGCGAGCAGGGCCAGCTCCGGGGTCGTCGACCCCGTCTTCATCAGGATGCCAGCGAGATAGGCCCCGCTTCCGAAAAACGCGGCATGGCCAAGTGACAGAACCCCGGCATGGCCGATCAGGAGGTTGAACGCGGCGGCGAAAACCATGAAACACAGGATCTGCAAAACGTGGATCGGGTAGACTACGAAATACGCAAGCCCGAGTGAGACGGCGCCAATGATCAGCCATGCCAAGGGTGTGACAGTAATCCTCTGCATGGTCATGCCCGCCCAATCGGCTTCTCAGGACGCGTTAGCAGGACCACCGCCATGATGAGAAAAACGGCCATGCGCGTCCCCTCCGGATAAACGAGGCGCATGAGGCCTTCGATCAAACCGAGGCTAAAGCCAGCGATCACGGCCCCCCGAATCGACCCCATTCCTCCAATGACAACCACAGCGAATACAGTGATCAGCAGCGATTGCCCCATCAGCGGTCCAACTTGATAGATTGGAGCGGCCAGCACGCCCGCCAAAGCGGCGATTCCGGCACCCACGGCGAAGGCCGTCGTGCGAAGGGCCGGGACGTTTATCCCGAGCGCTTGAGCCATCGCCGGATCTTCGGTGGCGGCTCGCAATCTCGCGCCGACCGAACTGCGTTCGATCATGTGCCAAACGACCAGGCAGACGACGATCGAGGCCGCCATGACCCAAAGTCGGTAGAGCGGCAAGATCATGAAGCCCAGGTTGACGACGCCGCGAAGCGCTTCCGGCGTGCCGTAAGGCATCCCGGCTGACCCGTAGCGCCAGACGACGCCATACTCGATCATCATGGCAACCCCGAGGGTCAGAAGGAGTCCGTAAAGCGGGTCACGGCCGTACAAAGGCAGGATAACCGTTCGCTCAATGGCAGCCCCGACAGCCGCGACGAGTAACGGTGATAGGATCAGCGCCCACCAGTACGCCAGACCGATCTCCGTCAAGAGCAGCCAGGCTACCAATGCGCCCAACATGTAGAGGGCACCCTGGGCGAAATTGATGACGTGCAGGAGTCCGAAGATCACCGCAAGGCCGAGCGCCAGTAGGGCATAGAACGCGCCGTTAATGAGGCCGATCATGAGCTGGCCGAAGATAGCCGTAACCGGTAATCCGAGAAGATCCACCATGGGCGGCTACACCCCCAGTTTGATCAAGAGATCTTCGGCTCGCGCCTCGATATCCGAAGAGCTGAAAGAATCGACGATCAACCCTTGATCCATCAGGTAGAACTGGTCCGACACCGTTCGGGCGAAGCCGAAATTCTGCTCGACCATGAGAATGGTCAGACCCCTCGCCTGGAGGTCTCGGAGAGCATCGGCAATTGCCTTAACGATGGCGGGCGCCAAACCTTCCGTTGGCTCGTCGAGGATCAGAAGGCGCGGACCAGTCCGCAGTATTCGTGCCATCGCGAGCATCTGCTGCTCGCCGCCCGATAGGGTTCCACCAGAACTGTTCAGACGCTCAGCAAGGTTGGGGAAGAGCTCGAATATCTCATCGAGGGAATGGCCCTGTCTCCCCGGCGCACCGACCGGCAACATCAGGTTCTCGCGTACGGAGAGCGAGGCGAAGATTCCGCGATCCTCGGGCACGTATCCGATGCCTGCGCGCGCGATCGCATGAGCCGGCTGCCGATGGATGTCGCGACCGTCCAATCGGACAATGCCGGACCTGTCCGGCAACACGGCCATGATCGACTTCAGTGTGGTCGTCTTCCCTGCGCCATTGCGCCCGAGGATTGTCACCGTCTCCCCTGGCATGAGGTCGAACGAGACGCCGTGAAGGACGCGCGCCGGACCATAGGCTGC
>JAKSDN010001085.1 GCA_022360075.1 Kiloniellales bacterium
CGCCTTTATCAAGCCTGATCTCATGGCCCCGCCCGTCGAAGTTCACCTCGGAGAGTCCCGCATGTCGCCGGAGTACCTGCTGACCTCGATCGTCGTGATCCTGCTGCCGGGCACGGGCGTGATCTACACGCTCGCCTTCGGACTCGGCCGGGGGTGGCGGGCAAGCGTTTTGGCGGCTTTCGGCTGCACGCTCGGGATCTTGCCGCATATCGCCGCCAGCATCGCGGGGCTCGCCGCGCTCCTGCACGCGAGCGCTCTGGCCTTTCAGATCGTCAAGTATCTCGGCGTCGCCTACCTGTTCTACATGGCCTGGGGCGTGCTGCGCGAAGGCGGCGCCTTGCAGGTCTCCGGCCACGACGAGCCCGTGCGACCCTTCAAGATCGTCGCCAACGGCTTTCTGCTGAACATCCTCAACCCGAAGCTCTCGCTTTTCTTCCTGGCGTTTCTGCCGCAGTTCGTCCCGGCCGAGACAGCGAACCCGACCGCCGCGATGCTCGGCCTGGCCGCGACCTTCATGCTGCTGACCTTCGTCGTCTTCGTCGGCTACGGCGCCTTCGCCTCGGCGACGCGGCGCTACGTCGTCTCCCGGCCGCGAGTCATGCTGTGGCTCAGGCGCGGCTTCGCGGGCGCCTTCGGCGCGCTGGGCCTGCGCCTCGCCTTGTCGGATCGCTGAGGGGGCCGGCTGCTTCCTCAGCGCGGCTCGTAGGCGCTGCGCACGGCGAGGGTGTCGAAGAACTCGTTGAACTCGAGGATCTTGCCGTTGTGCAGGCGGAAGAGATCGATCTTCTCCGAGCCGGCGAGTTGACCAGTCTTGCGGTCGCGAAAGGCGACGTCGGCATGGACGGCGACCAGGTCGTCCTGGGCGATCATGTCCAGCACCTCGAGCTTCTCCAGCGCGTAGTCCTCGGCGATGCGCCCGACGTTCTCGATCATCGCCTCGCGGCCGTGGCAGGGCCCGGCGAAGCGGAAGTCCTTCAGGCCGGCGACCGAGTTGTAGCAGGCGTCGTCGGCCAGCCGCTCGAACAGCGGGCCCGCGTCCTTCTTGGCGTAGGCGGCGTAGACCTCGGCCAGCACCGCCTTGTTGGCGGCAGCCTCCTCGGGCGCGCAGGCACTGGCCTTGTTGCCCGGGTTCATGTGACTGCAAGCCGGCAGGCAGATCCCGGCGCACCAGTCCAGCAGCCCGGCGGAGTCGAAGAACTCGACGAACTCGACGATCCGGCCGTCCTTGAAGCGCACGAGATCGCCCATGTGCATGACCGCCTCACGGCCGCTCGCCCGGTGGCGAATGCGCCCGCCGTTGAGGGCGAAGAGCGTGTCGCCCTCGGCGATCAGCTCCAGATTGCGGAACGTGAGCCACTGGTAGTCGTCGGCGATGAGGGCGATCGCCTCGCGCGCGCCCTTCGGCCCCCGGTGCGGCGCCGCGAAGGGATAGGTCTCGGGCGGCGCCACGAAACGGACGAGGCCGTCGTTTGCGACAAGGCTGAAGAAAGGCTCGGCGTCACCCTCGTTGTAGGCCGTGTAGACGGCCGCCATACGATCGATGAGATCCTGCTCCGGCATGGCCAGGCTCCTTCCCGCCAAGGAGCTTGCACGACTCCTCGCTGAATGTGAAGACGGCGGCCCATGGCGAGGCTTCGCCGCGCCGGGGTTTGCACCATCCCTGCGCAGCGTTTAATCAGGGCGTCGGATGTCACGCGGGAGGGGCGCCATGGCGAAGTTCGATCATGAAACTAGCGAAACGGGCCGCCGGGC
>JAKSDN010000583.1 GCA_022360075.1 Kiloniellales bacterium
ACCGCAACGCTGCCCGGACTCTTGCCCCTCTTACAATCGAGTCATGCTAGGCCTAACCAATCCCATCTTCAGCGACAAAGACGCAGCACGCGAGCATCTTGAGAGCATCCGCTGGGTCGATGGCCGGTTCCGCTCTCACTTTGGAAACCTGGTGAGCACCAGCCCCGTGAAGGGCAAGCGCAAGGGCCTCTACTGCTGTAACTCCTGCAAAAGCAATTCACAGTCACGGTCGGCACCCTGTTCGAACGCTCCAAGATTCCGCTCAACAAGTGGATTGTCGCCTTCCATCTCATGTGCGCCAACAAGAAGGGCATCAGCGCCCATCAGCTGCACCGCATGCTCGGTATTACTTACAAGAGCGCCTGGTTCATGAGCCGGCGCATTCGCGAGGCCATGCGCTCCGGCGATCTCAGCCGCATGGGCGGCGGTGGCAGTCCTGTCGAAGCGGACGAGACCTTCATCGGTCGCAAAAAGGGCAAGCCCGTACGCAACGGCTATAAGCACAAGGTACTAGCCCTGATTGATCGCGAGACCGGCAAGGCGCGTTCAATGGTGGTCGATTAGCTCAACACCAAGACCGTGGCGCCAATCGTTCGCGAGCACGTCTTGCGCGAAGCTCGCTTGACGACTGACGAAGCCCGCAACTACGTCAAGGTCGGTCGCGAGTTTGCCGATCACTAGCGCGTCTATCATAGATCCGGTGAGTTCGGGCGTGGCGTACCCACACCAACACTATTGAAGGCTACTTCTCGATCATCAAGCACGGCATGGAAGGCGTCTACCAGCACTGCGGTAAGAAGCATCTGCACCGATATCTGGCCGAATTCGGTTTCCGTTACAGCGAGCGTGCCGCTCTTGGTGTGAGCAATTCGGAGCCAGCCGAGAAAGCCCGAAAAGGCATCGAAGGCAAGGTCTTTACCTATCGGCAGACTGGTGAAGGGCGACAAGGCCAAAGTACGACTGCCTTAAAAGCAAATCAATAACCTAATCCGCTATTTCCTGTGGCATAAATTGTGAAAGACGCTGGGAGATTAGGTAACATCAGGTGGAGAGGTAAATGACAGCGAAAAATCTGCCGCCGCTTGAAGTCGGGCAGGCTTACTACGCAGCGGATTTCGAAAGGTTCGAGTATTTCGGGGCGAAGCTAACGGGGTCAAAAGCCATTCTTCGCCTTCATCTGAAGAATGGGACCACAGTTGATCTTCCTGCCAGCGATGAAGAATTGCAATTTCTGATGCGCTGCCTTTGCGCCGCCTTTCCCGAAGAGGCCGCACAGCTTGCCCGGGATTAAGACTGGTCTTGGTCTTTTTCTGGGCGGGTTTGCTCTTCGATATTAGCAATTTGGCTGCCTTTGCTCTTGTGAGGCTTCGGCGACATTGATAGCGCGCACTTTAGCACCTCATCGCGGCACAATGCGATCTCTTCATCAGACTTTAGCTTTGGCTTCTGAGGTTTCGCCATGTCCTTCAAGCTTCCCGAAGTCGATCTACGCGATGAACACCTTCGTTTGATCGGCCTCGTCATTTCCGAATGGGCCCGATTAGAAAGCGTTCTCGACCTGGCCCTCTGGGCATTCTTAGGCACGACACAAAGACACGGTCGCGCTCTAACTAGCCAAGTCTCGCCTCGAAACAGGATACCGTTGCTGAAAGAAGTCGCAAGCAAGAGCCTGCGGCTAGATGACTACGACACCTTTGTTCGCATGGTCGATGACGCGGCACACTATCTGACCGAGCGGAACTGCCTGGCACATGCAGTGTGGACTTTGAGAGACGACGGCGGCAGTCCTTATATCGGATTCGCAGCCATCACCAAGCCTGGCGCGTTCGAAGTCGAACGCGAGCCCTTCAAGATCCCGCGCATGAGAAAGAACGCTAAGAACATCCGAGAGCTAACCCAGAAGCTCATGCTGTTTCTTGAGAGGACGACTCACGCGCCACCGCCATAGCGCGATAGATGCGCTCAGCGGCCTCACACGACGTTTCGGAGTCGGAAGCCCGGAAGTCGAGAATGCGCGACCCGGCCCGGATCATCTCCTCCGTGACCTGTTCCGCCTGATCGGCGCCGGTCTGTCGGTTTTCATCTTTGGTCGCGTGTCACTTGCATCAAGTACATGATCACCTTCGACAAGCTCAGCATGAGGGTGACAGGGCGTGAAATGCACAAGGGCACCATCGGTCAGAATTGGTGACCCTTGGATCAAGCCGGCGCGGCAATCCAGAGCTATCGCTCCGGCCGGCGGCCGAGGATGTGGATGGCGGTGAAGGTCATGACCGCCTCGCCCTCCTGATTGACGACCTCATAGGCCATGCGCAGGACGCCGCGGTCCGGCTTCGACTCGGAGGCCCGCTTGTCGAGCACCTCGGCGCGCACGCGGAGGGTGTCGTCGGGCCGCACCGGGCGCAGCCAGCGCAGCTCGTCCATGCCGGGCGAGCCCATGGAGCAGTGGTTGATGACGTTGGCCTGGTAGAAGGCCCGAAAAGCGAGCACCAGCGTCTGGAAGCCGCTCGCGATCAGGCCGCCGAAGGGACCTTGCTCGGCGGCCAGCTTGTCGAGATGGAAGGGCTGCGGGTCGTACAGCAAGGCGAAATCGAGAATCGCCGCCTCGCTCACCGTGATCCCCGGGCTTTCGAATCGGGCGCCGACCTCGAAGTCGTCGAAGTAGCGATCGCCCATGGTCATCTCCCGGCAGCAGCCTCCACCGCCGGCGAGAACCGGCACCCGGCGGCATTATGCCGCCGCGGTGCCGGACCGGCCAGCGCCACCCGGGCGTCCCGTCGTCGGGCGATCACGGACGCCACACCGGCTTGGAGCACTCGAACTCGATATCCGCCCGGGTCAGGCCGATGTCGCGCAGGATGCGGTCATCGAGCTGCCGCAGCCGCTGGCGCTCCTGGTAGCGCGTCTGCCACTCGATCAGACGGTCGAAGAAACGCAGCAGCCAGAGCCGCGCCCCGAGCCGCCGCTGCAACGGCGACCGCGGCGAGGCGATGGCGGTGCCGTCGCTTGAGATTCTATGGTCGTCGAACATGGTTCTGATCCTCTTCTCTCTTGGGAATCAGAACGTAAGGAGCAGCCTCCCGGCCTTCTATCCGCTCCTTGCGACGGCCTGCGAAAGTTCGAGCTCGAGGTAGCGCACGCCCGCTTCGGGGTTTTCGTAATACGCCGGGATCTCTTGGAAGCCGAGGCTCGCGTAAAGGGCATGCGCCTCGGCCATGACGGGCAAGGTGTCCAAACAAAGCCGCGCGTAGCCGGCCGCGCGGGCCGCGCCGATGGCGGTCTCGACCAGGCGCCGGCCCAGCCCGTGGCCGCGATAGCCCGGCCGGATCCACAGCCGCTTCAGCTCGCTGACACCCTCGTCGCCCAGAGGCCGCAACCCGACGATGCCGGCCACCGCGCCGTCGACCAGGGCGAGCCAGAGCCCGCCGGCCGGCGGCGCGTACTTACCGGGCAGGCTCGCCAGTTCCGCCTCGAAACCCTGGAAGCAGAGATCGACCTGAAGCCAGTCGGCATACTCGAGGAAAAGGGCCCGCACCGTCGCCATATCGGCCGGCGCCTCGGCCGGACGGATCTTCCACTCGGGCTCAGCCGGGCACATGGATGCGGCCTTCGAGATAGGGCGTCACCCGGCCCGTGATCAAGACACGCTCGCCCTTGAGCTCGACGGTCAGCGCGCCGCCACGGGCCGAGATCTGGCGCGCGCTCAGGCGCGGCTTGCCGAGCCGCTCCGCCCAGTAGGGCGTGAGCGTGCAATGCGCCGAGCCGGTCACCGGGTCCTCGGGGATGCCGGCGGCCGGCGCGAAGTAGCGCGAGACGAAGTCGACGGCCGATCCGGGTGCGGTCACGATCAGGCCATCGGACGGCAAGGCGGCGACCTTCGCCTTGTCGGGCGCCACGGCCGCGACCGCGGCTTCGCTGGCCAGCACCGCCATGCTCTTGCTCGCCCGCCAAACTTCCGAGGGCTCCCGCCCCAGAGCGGCTGCGACCGCCGTCAGCGCGTCGCGGTCGCCGAGGCGCCGCCCCGGCTGGGCCGGGAAATCGAGCGTATAGGACTCGCCCTGCCGCATGACCCGCAGCGGCCCGCTCGCGCTCTCGAAGGCGATCTCGTCGAGCTCGGGGCGCAACCGCGTGCAGATCACATGGGCCGAGGCCAGGGTAGCGTGGCCGCAGCGATCGGCCTCGCAGACCGGCGTGAACCAGCGGATTGCGTAGCCCTTCCCGTTCGGCACCAGGAACGCCGTCTCGGAGAGGTTGTTCTCCGCGGC
>JAKSDN010001139.1 GCA_022360075.1 Kiloniellales bacterium
ATGAGAACGTCGCGGAAGGCCCCGGCCAGGCGATTGATGACCGGCACGACCTGGTCGCCCTCGGGCACCGCGAGGGCGCCGCCAGGACAAAAGTCGTTCTGGACATCGATGACCAACAGGGCCGCGGTGTCGCCCGGTGGGAAATCCGGGTCGCCATGAGTCATTTCATCTTTCCCACAGCTTCGCCATAATTCTCGCTAAGAATTCTCGGCCTTATGGCGGGAAATGCAACGATAGCCGGGCGGGGCAGGGTTCCGCCCAGTCTGCCGCTGCGTTCGAAGAAGGCGCGGTCAGGTTGCAGGCCCGCCGGCATCGAGCCGAGGGAGGCTTCAAGGCTGCGGTCCCGACCCGCGCCCGGCGGGCCATGGACCGAAGAGAAACACACGCTAGTTCCTTAAGACAGCTCAATCGTTCAGGGAGGCAGGGATTGATGAGTGAGACCCGTGAACACCCCCACATTAGGACACTGAAGGAGCAATTCGCCGAGGGCCGTGTGTCCCGGCGCGAGTTCCTGCGCAGCTCGACGCTGCTCGGCCTGTCGGCCGGTGCGGCCTACGCCTTTGCCGGCAAGATCACCGGCCAGTCCTTCGCGCCGAGCGCGCGCGCCGAGGACATGCCGATGGGCGGCGTGGTGCGCATCGGCATGGGCGTGCAGGAGGTCAAGCATCCGCATGCCTACAACTGGGTCTATCCGGCCAATATCGCCGGTCAGGTCGTGGGCCGCCTGGCGCTGACCGGCCAGGACAACATTACCCGCCCGGCGCTGGCCGAGAGCTGGGAGGCGAGCGACGACCTCAAGACCTGGACCTTCAAGCTGCGCAAGATCAAGTGGCACAACGGCCGCGATTTCACCGCCGACGACGTGGTCTGGAATTTCAACCACATCCTCGATCCCGAGACCGGTTCCTCCTCGGTCGGCCTGATGAAGGGCTACATGCTCGAGGAATACGACACCGGCCAGAAGGACGACGAAGGCAACGCCAAGATGTCGACCCGGCTGTGGGACGCCAACGCGATCGAGAAGCTCGACGACCACACGGTGCGCTTCAACCTCAAGGTTCCGCAGGTCGCGATCCCCGAGCACCTCGACCACTACACCAACGCGATCATCGACCCCGAGGAGAACGGCGAGTTCAAGGTTGGCTCCAACGGCCTCATGGCCTTCCGCATGGTCGAGCACCAGGTCGGCATCAAGGCCGTGCTCGAGGCGATCAAGGGCGACGAGCCCTTCTTCCTCGGCGGGCCCTACCTCGACCGCCTGGAGTTCATCGACGTCGGCGAGGATCCCTCGGCCAACATCGCGGCGCTGGCCTCCAAGCAGGTGCACGGCCTCTACCAGGTCGACACAGCGCAGTACGAGATCCTCAACGCGATCCCGCACGTCAACGTGCACGAGGTGCCGACGGCGGCGACCGCGGTCGTCCAGATGATCATCGACCGCAAGCCCTTCGACGACCCGAACGTGCGTCTCGCCATGCGTTACGGCATGGACGCCAAGCGGGTGCTGGAGCTGGCCCAGCGCGGCCTCGGGCTGCCGGCCGAGCATCACTTCGTCTGCCCGATCCATCCGGACTACGCGCCGCTGCCGGAGATGGCGCGCAACGTCGAGACCGCCAAGGACTATCTGAAGAAGGCGGGCCTCGAAGGCGGCGTCAGCTTCGAGGTCAACGTCAAGAAGGACCCGGCCTGGGAGATCGCGGCCGTGCAAGCTATGGTCGAGCAGTGGAAGGAATGCGGCATCGACGCCAACATCAACGTCATGCCGCAGGCCCAGTTCTGGGACGTCTGGGACAAGTTCGACTGCGGCTTCGTCGAATGGGCGCACCGGCCGCTCGGCTTCATGGTGCTCTCGCTCGGCTTCCGCACCGGCGTGCCCTGGAACCCGACCCAGTTCGCCGACAAGGAGTTCGATGACCTGCTGACCAAGGCCGAGGGCACGCTCGACATCGACGAGCGCAAGGCGATCATGAAAGAGATCCAGACCATCATGCAGCAGCGCGGGCCCATCGCCCAGCCGGTCTGGCGCTCGATCATCACCGGCATGGACAAGCAGGTGAAGGGCTTCAGGATGCACCCGCAATATCACTTCCGCGGGCACGAGCTGGCGATCGAGAGCTAGAAGCTTCGCCTCTCGTCGATCGCTTGCACTGACGGAGAAGCCCCCCTCACCTAACCTCTCCCCCCACTTGGGGGGAGAGGGATGCGCAGGCTTGGCGAGGCTGAAAGCCGAGCCTTAGCCGGAGCTGGGTGAGGGGGTTCTTTGTGCCCGAATCCTTGTTCTGCTCCCCGCTTGGGCCTAAAAGCGAGGTCAAGCACGCCAGCCAGACCTGGCCCAAGACGCTTTGGGAGGAGACATGAGCGACGTCATTCATCACTACATCGGCGGCACGCTGGTCGCGGGCAAAAGCGGCCGCTTCGGCGATATCTACAACCCGGCGCTCGGCGAGAAGATCCGCCAGGTCGATTTCGCCTCCCAGGCAGAGGTGCGTACGGCGGTCGAGACGGCCAATGCGGCTTTTCCGGCCTGGGCCGCGCAACCGCCGCTCAGGCGCGCGCGCATCCTGTTCCGCCTCAAGGCCCTGCTCGAGGCCAACATCGGGGACTTGGCCCGCGTGGTCACCGAGGAGCACGGCAAGACGATCGAGGACGCCAAGGGCTCGATCACCCGCGGCATCGAGGTGGTCGAGTTCGCCTGCGGCATGCCGCACCTGCTGAAAGGCGACTACACCGAGCAGGTCGGCAGCGACGTCGACTGCTTCAACGTGCGCCAGCCGCTCGGCGTGGTGGCCGGCATCACGCCTTTCAACTTCCCGGCCATGATCCCCTTGTGGATGTCACCGATGGCGATCGCCTGCGGCAACACCTTCATCCTCAAGCCCTCGGAAAAGGACCCCTCGTTTTCCCTCAAGCTCGCCGAACTCTACAAGGAGGCCGGCCTGCCCGACGGCGTGTTCAACGTCATCCAGGGCGACAAGGAGGCGGTCAACGCCATCCTCACCGACCCGGACATCCAGGCCGTCAGCTTCGTCGGCTCGACCGCGATCGCCGAGCACGTCTACCACACCGGCTGCGCGCACAATAAGCGCGTCCAGGCCCTGGGCGGTGCGAAGAACCACATGGTGGTCATGCCCGACGCCGATCTCGACCAGGCGACGGACGCGATCATGGGGGCTGCCTACGGCTCGGCCGGCGAGCGCTGCATGGCGATCTCCGTGGCGGTTGCGGTCGGCGATCAGGTCGCCGACAACCTGCTCGACAAGCTGATGCCGCGGGTGCGCGGCCTGAAGATCGGCCCCGGCACCGACCCCGAGGTCGAGATGGGCCCGCTGGTCAGCCGGGAGCACTTCGACAAGGTCACCGGCTACATCGACACCGGCGTCAAGGAAGGCGCCGACCTGGTGCTCGACGGCCGCGGCGTCAGCCTGCAGGGCTACGAGAAGGGCTACTTCATGGGCGGCTCGATCTTCGACAAGGTCACGCCCGAGATGGAGATCTACAAGAACGAGATCTTCGGCCCCGTGCTCTCGGTCGTGCGCGCGCCCGACTACGAGTCGGCGACCAAGATGGTCAACGATCACGAGTACGGCAACGGCACGGCGATCTTCACCCGCGATGGCGACGCCGCGCGCCACTTCGCCAGCTCCATCAAGATCGGCATGGTCGGCGTCAACGTGCCGATCCCGGTGCCGATGGCCTTCCACTCCTTCGGCGGCTGGAAGCGCTCCCTGTTTGGCGACCACCACATGCACGGGCCCGAGGGCGTGCGCTTCTACACCAAGATGAAGACCATCACCTCGCGCTGGCCGACCGGCATCCGCTCGGGCGCGGAGTTCTCGATCCCGACGCTGGGCTGAAGGGGGCGTTGTCGGGATTTCGCGATTGCGGGGCGTGGACCTGAGACGGTTTTCGTCGAGGCGGAAAGCGCGTCCCGTTTCTTTGGTCCGCTTCGCGGACGTCCCCCACCCTAACCCTCCCCCTCAAGGGTGGGGGTGACAACGCCGACGGAGATCGCGAACCTCGAAATCGTCAAACTCGGCTGAGTCGACCCCGAAGGTCAGCATCGGCATTAGTAGAATGACAATCGTGAGACCCGATAAATGCGGATAGGCCCGCTATCGCGCATCTGTGTCCATCCGTGTTCATCTGTGTCAAAACCCTGAGGCCGAAGAGGCAAGACGGCTCTCTCGGCAGCCCATGCCACCGTCGGCCGCAGCTCGAGCCTTCGAGGGCCGCGTGATGCGCGGTGAGATCTTCAGCGCGTTCAAGCAGGTTCCCCCCGCGCTCCACGCCTTGCTGGACGCGCGCGGCCGACCCTACTTCTGCCCCGCTTGGATCGAGGCGGGGCAGCGCTTCGGCGTGCCGCCGAACAATACCCTTCGACTGGTCTGCCTCGGCGAGGGCGACGATCCGGCACAGCGCCCAAAAGCCTTCGTCGCCGGCTATCAGTCGCGCGACTATCCCGTTCACACCGGCGCCCGCGTGCTCTACTTAGGCCAGCCGAACGGCATGCTGTTCAGGCTGCTGCTCGCCGAAGGCATCGCGCTCTCCGCGGATATCCTGGTCGCCTTGATGCGGACCATCGCCGCGGCGCGGCCGCGCATCGATATCGTTCGCATCGGCCCGCTCGACCCCGATTCGGCGGTCTACGAGGGTCTCGTCCGCGCCCTGCGCGGCGCGGGATTCGTGGTCCAGCCCTACTACCGCGACCGCAACCGCTTCGAGCTGGTCGAGGGGCTGACGGCGCAAGACTACCTCGCGCACCGCCCGTCGGCGCTGCGCAACACCTTGCGGCGCAAGGGCAAGAAGCTCTGGGCCTCCGACGCCGCCCGCTTCGAGCTGATCACGGATCGCGCGTCGATCGAACGCGGCATCAAGGATTATCACAGGGTCTTCGCGGCGAGCTGGAAGCGTGACACCGAAGCGCTGGCGATGGAATACACCAACAGCATGATGCGCATCGGCGCGGATCTCGGCGCCCTGCGCCTGGGCCTGATCTATGTCGACGACACGCCGGCGGCCGTGCAGCTCTGGTTCGTGGGCTGTGAAGAGGCGATCTGCTTTCGGCTCGCCTACGACACGCACCTGCAGTCCCTGTCCGCCGGCTCGCTACTCAGCCAGAAAATGATCGAGCGGGTGATCGACGTCGACAAGGTCGCGCGGCTGGATTTCGGCGTCGGCGACGAGCCCTTCAAGGCCGACTGGATGACGGGCCTGCGCGAGTACTGGGGCCTGGTCGGCTTCAACACCCGCAGCCGGCGCGGCCTGCAAGAGGCGGCGCTGCACATCGGCGGGCGCAAGGTCAAGGACGTCCTGGAACGGCTCGGCTTCCCCGTCACCCGAGGAGAGGACGCGGAATAACGGCGGCGCCTCAGATCCGTCGCATCACCATCACCCGCGAGAAGAAGGCCCGCTCGACCTGCTCCACGGCGAAGCCCGCATCCTCGAACAGGGCGGACAGGTCCTGTCGGGTGTAGTCGGCGTAGTAGGGCTCGTGGAAGGCGTGGGGGAAGAGCGCCAGCAAGCCATCGTAGTCCGGATGATCGCCCCGCTGCAGCGAGTCGACAAAAAGTAGCAGCCCGCCCGGCTTCAGAATCCGGTGCAGCTCCGCCGCCACCTGGCGCCGGACTTTGCGCGGCAGCTCGTGGAACAGAAAGATCGCGCTCGCCACGTCGTGGCTGGCGTCGGGCAGGCCGCTCGCCTCGGCCGGCGCGGCGTGAAAGTCGATGCCGCGCCAGGACCGAAGCTGCCGCTTTGCCTGCGCCAGATAGGCCGGGCTGAGATCGAGGGCGGTGACCGCGAGGCGCGGATAGTTGTCCTTGACGAAGCCGAGGAAGCGGCCGGTGCCGCAGCCGACGTCGAGCAGCCGGCTAGCGCGCACGCGACGCGCTTGCAGAAAATCGTGCAAGGGCACGAGCGCCTGACGGCGCATGGCGTCGGCCCCGCCGGCGAACAGCACCTCGACTTGGTGGTCGTAAAGCTCGGCCGAATGCCGCGAAAGATAACCGTCGGTCTGAAAGTGGAAGTTCTGCAGGTAGTAGCGTGGAAAGCGGCCGGCTTCGCCGCCGGTCTCGAAGACCTCCTGCGTCACGCGGTCGCGGCGCCGGCGCTCGACCTCCGGCAGGTCGGCGAAGTAGCGTCGCGCCTGGCCCAGGGCGCGCATCGGCCCTTCGGCCAGGTCGTGCGGCAGGCGGTAGAGCCCGGCCTCGATGTTGCGCAGGTCGCGCTCCAGCAGGGCGCGCAGGTCGGCGAGGATCGCCTGGCGGTCGGGAAAGGGTCCTTCGACCGGCTTGTCCGGCTTGATCCGCGCGGTCATGCGCGCGGACAGCAGGTACTGGCTCCAGTAGAGCCCGACGCGCGCGCCTTGCGAAAGCACATAGGCGGTGCGACCGAGCGGCCCGATCATCGTGCGTAGCGCTTCCAGCCACGGCGCATGAAGCTGCGCGTGGCGTCCAACATGATCGCGCGCGGCATGCGCCCGGCGAGCAGGCTGAAGGCGCGATTTTGACCGCCGACCACGTGCAGCGAGCGCCGGCCCAGGGCCGCGAGCCCCTCGCGCGCCACACGCTCCGGGCTTTCGGCCTTGCCGACCATGCGCGCAGACATGCCGGCACGCTCGAAGAAGCGCGTGCGCGTCGCACCCGGGCAGAGCGCCAGCACGTCGACCGGCTCCTTCTTCAGCTCGCCGGCCAGGCCCTCGGCCAGATAGAGGTCGAAGGCCTTGGTCGCGGCATAGGTGCTCATGTAGGGCAAGGGGATGAAGGCCGCCGTGCTGGCGACCAGGATGACGCCGGCGCGCGGGCCACCGTTTTGCGCGCGCGCCAGCATGTCCGGCAGCAAGGCGCGGGTCAGCACCAGCGGCGCCACGACATTGACCTCGACCATCTCGCGCTCGCGCGCGGCATCGTTCTCGGCCAGCGGGCCGAGGGCGCCGAGCCCGGCGTTGTTGATCAGCAGGTCGATCGGCAGCGCCGCGGCGCGCTTGACCAGCGCCGTGCGCCCGGCGTCGCGCGCCAGATCGACCGCGAGGGTCTCGACCGAACGCCCTGCGTTTCCTAGCGCGGCGGCTAGCTCCGCAAGCCGCGCCCCATCGCGGCCGGTCAGCAGCAGGTCGGTCTCGCTCGGCAGGGTCCTAGCAAAGGCCTCGCCGATGCCGCTGGTCGCGCCGGTGATCAATGCGAAGCCGTACATGACTCAACCATACGAAGCGGCGTCGAGAGGTACCGGACCGCTTGCGTCATTGCGAGCCGGCGTGAGCCGGCCCCTGGCGCCATTGGGCAATCCAGAGCCCCCGCTGAGGCGGCAGCCATCTGGATTGCTTCGCTCCGCTCGCAATGACAAGCGTGGCAACGGTGCGTCGATCTCAACGCCAAGCGGCATAACTCCGGCCATCAGGGAGAAGGCTGGTGGCTGTATGGCCGGAAGTCAATTACCGGGGCGCGATGCGGGCGCCGTCGACGACCTTGTCGCTGGGATGCACGACCACGCTTTCGCCCGGGCTCAGGCCCTCCAGAATCTCGGCCTCGAGACCATTGCGCTGCCCCAGCGTCACCCGACGCCGCTCGACCCGGCCGTCGTTCGCGACGAACAGCGCCCAGTCGTCGCCGTTGCGAAACAGGGCCGTCAGCGGCACCCTCAGCACGTCCTCGCTCTCCCAGAGCACGATGCGGAGCTCGACGCGGTAGCCGTGGCCGAGACGCGCGCGCTGCTCCAGGGGATCGGTGAAGTCGACGATCACGTTGACCCGCTGCTCCTCGATACCGAGGGCCGAGACCTTCATGAAGCCGAAAGGCTCGACCCGCTCGACCACGCCGTTGAGCACATGCGGGCCGCCCCACTGCTCGATCATGACCCGCTGGCCGGCGCTCACCTTGACCGCGTCCTCGGACAGCAGGTCCGAGACGATCTCCAGGTCCGCCGGATCGCCGATCTCCAGCAGGGCCTGGCCCGGCTGCACCACCCCCTCGCTCTCGTGGACCACCTTCAGGATCCGGCCGCTGACCGGTGCCTTGAGGGTCACGCAATCGCAGTCGTCGAGATTGCGCGTGGCTTGGGCCGGCGAGAGCAGCTCGGAGCGCGCCCGCTCCAGTTCAGATTCACGCATGCGCAAGGCCGCGATGTTGCTTGCCAGGGCTGCCGTCTTGGTCCGGTGATCGCGCTCGGCATCGTCGAGTGCGCGCTCGGAGACGTGCTGGCGGGCGACCAGCACGCGCGCGCGCTCGAGCTCGCTGCGGGCGAACTCGAGCTCGGCCTCGGCCCGCTCGACCTCGGCGACGGCGAGCCGGCGTGCAGCCTCGGCCGCCGCGACGTTCGCTTCAGCCTGGGCCTCGCTGCGTATATCGAGGAAGTCCGGGTCGATCGGCTCGATCCAGGCGACCTCGGTCTCGCCCGCGGCCACCGGGTCGCCGACTTCCAGGTCGATGCGCCGCGAGCGGCCCATGATCGGCGCTGACAGGACGAAGACATCCTTGACCCGCGTCTCGCCTTCCTCGTTGACCGTGACCACGAGGGGACCGCGCGCGGCCGTGATCAGGTCGACCGCAATTGGCTGTGGGCGCAAGACGAAGCCGAGCGCCACCACGAGCGCGAGACCGAGCAGTCCCCAGAACGCCAAACGGCGCCAGCGCAGTGTCATGGCTCCTTACTCCCGTGTCTTGAGAACCGCGATCAGATCGAGATTATCCAGCCGCCGACGCACAACGAGGGCGGTTGCGAGCGTGGCCGCCAGGACGATCAGCACGGAATTGCCGTAGGTGCTCGGCTCGATCACGAAGGGAATGCGATACAGCTCCGTCTCGAAGGCGCTGGTCATGATCCAGGCCAGGCCATGGCCGGCCAAGCATCCGAGCGGCAGGCCGATCAGTGTGAGAAGGCCGATCTCACCCAGAAGGATGTAGGAGATCTCCCAGCGCGAGGAGCCGAGCACCCGCAAGGTGGCCAGCTCGCGGCCACGCTCGGAAAGAGCGATACGCGCCGTGTTGTAAACCACGCCGAAGGCCAGGGCGCAGGAGAAGCCGACGAAAAAGGAGATGTAGATCAACATGGTGCGGCCCAAGGTCTCGTAGAAGGTGTCGATCGCCGCCCGGCGCAGCGTGACGAAGGAGACCTCGGGCAGGTCCTTGATCTCGCGGAACAGGACGCTCTGATCGGCCTCGTCGATCAGCAGGTTGATGTGGCCAACCCGGCGCGGCTCGCGCATCAGTCGGTTGAGGGCCGCCAGGTTCATGTAAGCCGGCATGCCCAGATAGGTATCGAAGACGGCCGTGACCGGCGCGCGCAGCTTTGGGCGGCGGCCTTCCAGGACTTCGATCAAGACGGTCTCGCCGCGTTGCACACCCAACTTCTCCGCCAGCATCTTGGATAGCAAGAGGCCTTCCGACGGCACCCGTACGACACCGCCTTCGGCGTCGTAGACGAGCTCGAGCGAGGCATCGGCGAGCACGCCGTTCACCGCGCCACGGTGCCAGCGATTGCCGACGCGCAAGTTGGCGGCGACGCTGCGGCCCCCCTCCGCGGTCATGACGCCGGGAAGCTTGTCCATCTCCCGCACCACGCGGCCGCCCTGCTCCTCGACCAAGCCGATCATCATGTCCTGCCTTTGGGTTTGGAAGAACTCCACCTCGACCATGGCATCGATCGAGTCCATCCACTGCATCGCCGTGATCAGCACGGCGACGGCCATGGCGATTCCGGTCACGGTCATGAGCGAGCGCCCCGGCCAGCGCCGGATCTGACGCAGGATGATGCGCGTCGGCTGATCGAAGGCGCGCAGGAAGAGCCGGCTCTGGGTGGTGCCTTGCCGATAGAGCGGCGGCGCCGGCGGGCGCATGGCCTCGGCCGGCGGCAGGGCGGCGGCGCGGCGCACGGCGCCGAGCGCGCCCAGCAGGGCAGCCGCGAGACTGATCGCCGCCGCCAGCACGAAGGAGCCCGGACCGGGCCGGAACAGCAGCAGGGGAAAACGGAAGAACTCGGCGTAGATCTCGGTGTTGTAGAGCCCGAGCCAGGCGCCGACAGCCCAGCCCAAGAGGATGCCGAGTCCGGTCATGGCAATGACCATCTTCGCGTAGTGCCAGCCGACGTCCCAGTTGCTGTAGCCGAAGGCCTTGAGCAGCCCGATCTCGCTGCGCTCTATGGCGATCAGGCGTCCCAGCACGGTGTTGGTGAGGAAGGCAGCGACCGCCAAGAAGATCGTCGGCAGAATGCGTGAGACGCTTTTGAGCTGTTCCAGCTCGCTCATGACGAACCAGTTGGAGATCTGGTCCTTGCGGCCGTAGGCGCCGACGCCGCCGTAGCGCGCCAGGAGTTGATCGAGACGAAAGATCACCTCCTCGGGCTTGGTGCCGCGCAGC
>JAKSDN010000227.1 GCA_022360075.1 Kiloniellales bacterium
AAGCGGCGCAGGCGCGGCTGGGTCCGCTCGGCCAGCGCCGCCAGGTCGTAGAAGAGGGCCAGGTCGAGCGCGAAAGCCGCCTCGACGCCGGGCCGGAGGACTTTGACCGCGACCTCGCGGACCGGGCGGTCGTCCTTGGCCCTGGTGACGGCGAGGTGGACCTGGGCGATCGAGGCGGCCGAGACCGGCGTATCGTCGAAGGACTCGAAGAGCGCTTCGAGCGGCTGGTCGAGCTCCTGCTCCAGGATCTGTCGGGCCTGTTCCGCCGGGAACGGGGGCAAGGCGTCCTGCAGCTCCGAGAGATCGGCCGCCATTTGCTCGCCGAGCAGATCGGCGCGGGTCGAGAGGAATTGGCCGAGCTTGATGAAGCTGGGCCCGAGCTCGGTCAGCGCTGCGGCCAGCTTCTGGCCGGGCCGCCCTTGCACGTGGCGCCGCGAGACCAGGGCGGCGAAGCGGCCCACCGCCGGCGCCACCCCGAGCTGCTGCAAGGGCGCGAGCGCATCGTGCCGCGCCAGGGTGCGGGCGATCGTGATCAGGCGAAGCAGCGTGCGGAGAGTGCGCAGCATGGGACGTGGCGCGTTGTAGCGCCGCCGCTCAGAGCCGCCAAGCGGAATGGATCGCCGCGACGCCGCCGGAGAGGTTGCGGTAGCGGACTTGCTCCAGTCCGGCCGCCTCGATCAGACCGGCCAGCGCGGCTTGATCCGGAAAGCGGCGGATCGACTCGACGAGGTAGGCATAGGCCTCGCGGTTGCCGGTGACCACCGCGCCGAGCGCCGGCAAGACTTGGAAGGAATAGCGTTCATAGAGACTGTCGAGGAGCGGCAGGACGACGCGGCTGAACTCCAGGCAGAGAAAGCGCCCGCCCGGCCGCAGGACCCGCCGCGCCTCGGCCAGGGCGGCGTCGATGCGCGTGACGTTGCGCAGGCCGAAGGCGATCGTGTAGGCGTCGACGGAGCGCGCCGGCAGGGGCAGCGCCTCGGCGTCGCCGCAGACCCAATGCAGCGGCCCGCCGCTTTCGCCGGGCAGCAGCCCGCGGTCGATCAGGCGATCGCGCCCCGTGGCGAGCATCTCCGGCGTCAGGTCGCAGACGATGACCGCACCGCAGGCCTCCGCGCCGACCCGCTCGACGACCCGTGCGGCGACATCGCCGGTGCCGCCGGCCACGTCGAGCAGGCTCATGCCCGGACGCGGTCGCAGCCAGTCGACCAGGCTGTTCTTCCAGAGCCGGTGAATGCCGCCCGACATCAGGTCGTTCATCAGGTCGTAGCGGGGCGAGACCTGTTCGAAGACGTCACGCACGAGCGAGGCCTTCTCCTCCTCGGCGACGCGGCGAAAGCCGAAGTCGACGAGGCGCTGCCGCGCAGAGCCCGTATCCGTCCGCTGATCCCTGGCGTTCATGGCGCGGACCATAGCCGCTGGCCTCCCTTCGCGCTACTCTGGGCGCGTCATCGCTTCCGACCCTTCGACCATCGACGAGAGACGATCGCCCTTTCATGCCTGAGCTGCCGGAAGTCGAGACGGTGGTGCGGGGCCTTCGGCCGAAGCTGGAAGGCCGCCGGCTGATTCGCGTGGAACAGCGCCGTGAAGACCTGCGCTTTCCCCTGCCATCCGATTTCGCCCGCCGCCTGACCGGCCGCCGCATCGAATCGATCGGCCGGCGCGGCAAGTATATTCTGGTCTCGCTCGACGGCGGCGAGATCTTGCTCGCTCACCTCGGCATGTCCGGACGCATGCTGCTGGGGCGCGATCCGGCGCGCGCGTCCGACCGCCACGACCACATCGTCTTCCACACCGATGCCGGCGACGAGATCCGCTACAACGATGCCCGGCGCTTCGGCATGATGGACCTGGTCGCGGCCGAGGCCTTGGATGAGCATCGGCTCTTGCGCGGCATGGGGCCGGAGCCGCTGTCCAATGCCTTCAACGGTCCCGAGCTCGCCGCCCGGCTCAAGGGCAAGCGCAGCCCCATCAAGGCGGCCCTGCTCGATCAGAAGGTGGTCGCCGGCCTGGGCAACATCTATGTCTGCGAAGCCCTGTTCTTCGCCGGCCTGTCGCCGCGGCGTCAGGCCTACACCGTGCAGGGCGGCCGCGCCGAGGCGCTCGCCCGGGCCATTCGCGACGTTCTCACGCGCGCCGTCGCCGCCGGCGGCTCGTCATTGCGCGACTACGTGCAGGCCGACGGCGAGCTCGGCTACTTTCAGCACGAATGGGCGGTCTACGACCGCGAGGGCGAGGCCTGCCCCGACTGCCGCTGTCGGCCCGAGCTGACCGGCGGCATCCGCCGCCTGGTGCAGTCGAGCCGTTCCACTTTCTATTGTCCGACCCGTCAGCGGTAGGGTAGGAAGTCCGGCCATGGGAACCGGATCGCTCAGCCAGAGAGCGCCGGCCTTCGGGCCGGGTGGCGGATTTTGGCTTTGCCTCGCCCTCGCGCTCGCCCTGTCCGGGCCGGGTGCGGCGGCGCCGGCCGAAGCGCAGAGCGGCGGCTACGTGGCCGACGTCGCTGACCTTCCGCTGATGCCGGGCCTGACCGAGCTCAGGGGTGCCGGAGTCGCCTTCGACAGGCCCTCGGGGCGGATCGTCGCGGCCTACGCCCGCGGCGACGTCACGCGCGCGGCGGTCCTTGCCTTCTACCGCGATACCCTGCCGCAGCTCGGCTGGACGCTGGCGGGCAGCGACGGCTTTCGGCGCGAAGGCGAGGTCCTGGCGCTCGAGTTCCTCGACGAGACGAGCGGCGCATCGGGCAAGGCCGAGGGGCCGCTCACCCTGCGCTTCATTCTGAGACCCGAATAGACCCACTCCGCGCGCACCCGGCCTTCGGACCTCGAAGGACGCCCCATGCCGGCGCGCGATAGCTTGAGAACTGGAGAGCGATAGCCATGGCTTACGAGAACATCCTGGTCGAGATCCGCGACGGTGTGGGCGTCATCACGCTCAACCGGCCGAAGGCGCTGAACGCGCTCTGCGCCGCGCTGATCGAGGAGCTGGCGCAGGCGCTCGATGCCATGGAGGCCGACGATGCGGTCGGCTGCATCCTGGTCACCGGGTCGGAGAAGGCCTTCGCCGCGGGCGCCGATCTGAAGGAGATGCGCGCGAAAAGCTACCAGGACGTCTACAAGGAGGACTTCATCACCGTCGGCTGGGAGCGCCTGTCGCAGGTGCGAAAGCCGACCGTCGCCGCGGTCGCCGGCTTCGCGCTCGGCGGCGGCTGCGAGATGGCGATGATGTGCGACATCATCATCGCCGCCGAGAGCGCCAAGTTCGGCCAGCCCGAGATCACAGTCGGCACCATTCCCGGCGCCGGCGGCACGCAGCGCCTGACCCGCGCGGTCGGCAAGGCCAAGGCCATGGAGCTTTGCCTGACCGGGCGCATGATGGGCGCCGACGAGGCCGAGCGCTCGGGCCTCGTCGCGCGCGTCGTGCCGAGCGAGAAGCTGCTCGAAGAGGCCATGGAGACGGCGCGCAAGATCGCCTCTCTGTCGCGGCCGCTGACCATGATCGCCAAGGAAGCGGTCAACCGCGCCTTCGAGACGACCCTGGCCGAGGGCGTCAAGTTCGAGCGCCGGACCTTCCATGCGACCTTCGCCCTGGAGGACCGCGAGGAAGGCATGACGGCCTTCTCCGAGAAGCGCGCCCCGGTCTGGAAGCACCGCTAGCCGTGCGTATGCCGGGGACGCCCAAGGCATCCTCGGCTTCCTCTGCGAGGTCGGCTCCAGGCGGGCCGGAGAAGCGCGGAAGGGCTCTTTACGGAAGGGCGGCCGCGGCCTTGACGGCCTTCGGCCTGGCGGCTATAAGGCGCGGCTTTTCCGTATACCACTTGGAACAGGTCCCTCGTTATGGCGCATCATCAGTCCGCCAAGAAGCGGATTCGCCGCAACGCGCGCCGGGCGGCGATGAACCGGGCGCGCGTCAGTCGCGTGCGCACTTTCGTCAAGAACGTCGAGCTGGCAATTGCCGGCGGCGACAAGGAAGCGGCCAAGACCGCGCTCCGCTCGGCGCAGCCGGAGATGCAGCGCGGCGTCACCAAGGGCGTGCTCCATCGCAACACGGTGGCCCGCCGTCTGTCTCGCCTGAGCGCGCGCATCAAGGCGATGCCCTGAGGCGTCGCGGCCGACAACGCTTCGGCCGCGATTTTTCATGCGATCGAAAGTCGGCTCCGCGCGATTCGCGGAGCTTCGTCGCTACCCGTAAGGGTAGAAAGCCCTTTGCGCTCCACGTCGGCAAACGGCTGGCTTAGTTCACCTGAACAGGCGCGACGTCGCGTAGGATTTCCCTCCCGGTTGCAAGTTTTTTAACGCCCGATCATCTCACCGCTTGACCGGCCAGCGCCGTGGCGGTTACATTGTCAGTCCCAGGAAGGGGCGGGTCGGACAAGTAAAAGTCCAATAAAACGAACTAGAAATATGCTTTCCGTTCTGGGTTTTAAGGGCTTGTCTTACCTTCTTCATTCAAAGGCGGGACGGTAACGCCCTCTCAGAAGGGAAGGTCCCAAGCCTCCTAGGGGCAGCTGCTCTAAAAGCCCTGTAACTAAGAACGCTGGCGGCGAAAGCTGTCCGGCGTGGGGGGACGCCGCTCTCAGATGTTCCACCTTCGCGATCACACGCAACCTGTCACGGGATTGAGATCAGGGGGATGGCCTCAGTCGAAAGATGACGATGACGGGTTTCGAAAGACGTCGGGTGAGCACGCAGAGACGGAGCGTTGTCGCCACCGAAGAAGACAATCACGACGAGGCCATAGAAGCCGCCTTCGCGCGAGCGGACCACATTGGCACCGGAGCTCCTTGCAGTTCATTCCAAGCGTCGATGCCGGCGCTAAGGGGGGTAGAAGGAATGCCTTGTGAAGAGCCTGACTCGCGGCTGGTGGAACAGTGGGCGCGGGTTCGTGGGCGTTTGCGTCGAGAAGTCGGTGAGTCCGCCTTTCGGAGCTGGCTGAAGCCGTTGACCCTGATGTCGGTGCGTGAGGGGGTGGTGCGCATGGCGCTGCCGACCCGATTCATGCGCGACTGGGTTCAGGAGAACTACGCCGACGGCATCCGCGATCTCTGGGGCGACGAACGAGAAGACGTCGACAAGATCGAGATCGTCGTGCAGCCGGCCAATCGGCGAGCGCCGAAGACCATGGCCGAGGAGCAAGCCGAACCGGACGCGACGCCGACGCGCGCCGCTGGTCTCAAGCGGGCCGAGCGCGTGGCCGTCAATGGCGTTAACGGCGTCAACGGACATGACTCCATGCGGGAGATCGGTGCGCCCTTGGATTCGCGCTTCACGTTCGACGAGTTCGTCGTCGGCAAGCCGAACGAGCTCGCCTACGCCGCGGCGCGTCGCGTCGCCGAGGCCGGCAACGTGCCCTTCAACCCGCTGTTCCTCTACGGTGGTGTCGGGCTCGGCAAAACCCATCTCATGCATGCCATCGGCTGGCACATTCAGAAACGTACGCCGCGGCGGCGCATCCTCTATCTCTCGGCCGAGAAGTTCATGTACCAGTTCGTGCGCGCGCTGCGCACCAAGGACACCATGGCCTTCAAGGAGCAGTTCCGCTCGGTCGACGTGCTCATGATCGACGACGTGCAGTTCATCGGCGGGCGCGAGGCGACGCAGGAGGAGTTCTTCCACACCTTCAACGCGCTGGTCGATCAGAACCGTCAGGTCGTGATCTCGGCCGACAAGAGTCCTTCCGATCTCGAAGGCATGGAAGAGCGCATGCGCTCGCGCCTCGGCTGGGGTTTGGTCGCCGACATCCATCCGACGACCTACGAGCTGCGCCTGGGCATCCTGCAGTCCAAGGCCGAGGTGCTGGGCGCCCAGATCCCGGTCAAGGTGCTCGAGTTCCTGGCGCACAAGATCACCTCGAACATCCGCGAGCTGGAAGGCGCGCTCAACCGCATCGTCGCCCACGGCACGCTGATCGGCCGACCGATCACCTTGGAGACCACCCAGGAGGTGCTGCACGATCTGCTGCGCGCCAACGACCGGCGGGTGACGATCGAGGAAATCCAAAAGCGCGTCGCCGAGCACTTCAACATCCGGCTCACCGACATGTCCTCTGCCCGGCGCGCGCGCGCCGTCGCCCGGCCGCGTCAGGTCGCGATGTACCTGGCCAAGCAGCTCACCGCGCGCTCGCTGCCGGAGATCGGCCGCAAGTTCGGCGGCCGCGACCACACGACGGTGATGCATGCGGTGCGCAAGGTCGAGGAGCTCAAAGCCACGGACAACGACTTCGCCGAGGACGTGGAGCTGTTGCGGCGCATGCTGGAAGCGTGACGCTCAGACGGCCGGTTCGATGAGCTAGCGGGGCCTCTGCCCCGCCTGGCGAACGGTCAGGTCTCCAACCCTTGTCCGGTGCCCGTCGAGGGCGGAGAGCCGGGGACTGTCTGTTCCGAGGACACTTCGGAGCAGCCCTGGTTCGCGGCGTACGCGCACCCCCTGTTTGATAGCGCGAGCGTAATTCGGCCGCTGTGAACATAGAGCGAACATAGGGTCTCAATTCGCACCCGGCCGATCGCCGCAAAACCGCAATAAAGCTTACGTTTCCGGTGCCCTGTGGTATAGTGCATCCCCGATTCGCGGACCCTCGATTCGCGAGGCTCCTTCAAATGCGGCGGGAAGCACCGGATGTGGCCGGACGGCGGCCGAGTCCGGCGGCCGAAGATCGGCCCGAACCGCGGTATTGCTAAACGTCCAAGCCACGTCTCAGAGCAAGATGAAACTGACAATCGAACGCGGCGCGCTCTTGAAGTCGCTTGGCCACGTACACAGCGTGGTCGAACGCCGGAACACGATTCCGATCCTCTCCAACGTCCTGGTCGAGGCGGAGGACGGCAAGCTGTCGCTGACCGCCACAGACATGGACCTGACGATCATCGAGGCGGTCGGCGCCGAGGTCGCCGAGCCCGGCGCCATCACCGCACCGGCCCATACGCTCCACGATATCGTGCGCAAGCTGCCCGAGGGCGCCCAGGTCGAGCTGAATGCCATGGGCGAGAGCGGTCGCATGGCGCTGACCTGCGGGCGTGCCAGCTTCACCCTCGCGACCTTGCCGAAGGAAGACTTCCCGGCCACCGCCGACGGCGAGCTGCCGCAGACCTTCACGCTGCAGGCCGCGGAGCTGAAGAACCTGGTCGACCGTACGCGTTTCGCCATCTCGACCGAGGAGACGCGCTACTACCTCAACGGCATCTACGTTCACGCCGCGGTCGACAACGAGATCCCCGTGCTGCGCGCCGTGGCCACCGACGGCCACCGGCTGGCGCGCTTCGAGATGCCCTTGCCCGAGGGAGCGGCGGAGATGCCGGGCGTGATCGTCCCGCGCAAGACCGTGGGCGAGCTGCGCAAGCTGGTCGACGAGGTCGACGTGCCGATCGAAGTCTCCCTGTCAGACACCAAGATCCGCTTCGCCTTCGGCTCCTCGGTCCTGACCTCGAAGCTGATCGACGGCACCTTCCCGGACTACGAGCGGGTGATTCCGACCGACAACGACAAGATCATGCAGGTCGACTGCAAGACCTTCGCCTCGGCCGTCGATCGGGTCTCGACCATCTCCACCGAGAAGAGCCGAGCGGTGAAGCTCGCCGTCAACGACGGCAACCTGACTCTCTCCGCGACCAGCCCGGAAAGCGGCAGCGCGATCGAGGAGATGGAGATCGGCTACGGCGGCAACACCATCGAGATCGGCTTCAACTCGCGCTACCTGCTGGATATCGCCCAGCAGATCGAGGGCGACCAGGCGCAGTTCGCGCTCGCGGACTCCGCTTCGCCGACGGTGGTGCGCGACCTCTCCGACAGCAGCGCTCTCTACGTGCTCATGCCGATGCGGGTCTGAGTCGGTGAGCGCGCGAGGCCGGTGACCGAAGCGATTGAGAACCGAAAGCCGTCGAGGGACTCGGAATCCCGGCATGGCCCGCCGGCGGCGAAACTCTGGCTGCGCCGGCTGCAGCTCAGCAACTTTCGCTGCTACGGCGAGGCGATCTTGGAGACCGATGCCCGGCCCGTCGTGTTGAGTGGCCCGAACGGCGCCGGCAAGACCAATCTGCTCGAGGCGATCTCTTTCCTGGCCCCGGGCCGCGGCCTGCGCCGGGCCCGCTTGAGCGAGGTCGATCGGCAGAACGGCAATGCGGCCGGCCCTTGGGCGGTGGCCGCCGAAGTGATGACGGAAGCGGGGCCGCGCCGGCTCGGGACCGGCCGTGACGGTGACGCCGAGGCGGAGGGCGCGCGGGAGCGGCGCTTGGTGAAGCTCGATGGCGAGTTCGCGCGCAGCCAGCAAAGCTTGGGCGAAGTGGTGAGCCTGGTCTGGCTGACGCCCCAGATGGACGGCCTGTTCCGCGACGGCGCCGCCGGCCGGCGGCGTTTTCTCGACCGTCTGGTCTACGGCTTCGATCCGGGCCACGCGGGCCGGCTCACGGCCTACGAGCATGCATTACGCGAGCGCGCGCGGCTGCTCAAGTCGGGCGCCGGCGATGCCGCCTGGCTGGATGCCTTGGAGGAGTCGATGGCCGGCCGGGCGGTGGCGCTGGCCGCCGCGCGTCTTGCCATGGTCGCTCGGCTGAACGAGGCCTGCGAGCTTTCGACCGGACCCTTTCCGAAGGTCGGCCTCGCGCTGGTGGGCGAGGTGGAGGACTGGCTGGAGGGCCTGCCGGCGCTCGATGTGGAAGAGCGCCTGCGGGCGCGTCTGCGTGACGGCCGGCCGCGCGATGCCGAGCGCGGCGGCGCCTCGATCGGGCCGCAGCACAGCGATCTCGCGGCGCAGCATTTGGACAGGGAGCTGCCGGCCGCGCTCTGCTCGACCGGCGAGCAGAAGGCCCTGACCGTGGCCCTGGTGCTCGCCCACGCGCGCCTGCTGACCCTGGAGCGCGGCCACGCGCCGCTGCTGCTGCTCGACGAGATCGCCGCTCACCTCGACGAGACTCGCCGCCGGGCGCTGTTCGAGGAGATCCTGGCGCTGGCGGCCCAGGCCTGGATGAGCGGTACCGACGCTTCGCTCTTCGCGCCCTTGGCGGAGCAGGCGCAATTCGTTTGTGTGGCCGATGGTGCGCTGAGCGCGGCCGGCGGCTACGACCCCGAAATTCATTGAACGGAAATTTGAGTCCATGACCGAAGAGCCGCGCGACAGCCAGACCCCCGACAGGGCGGAGCCGACCGGCAATGGCGGCCAGCCGGCCTACGATGCCGATGCCATCAAGGTGCTGCGCGGGCTGGAGGCCGTGCGCAAGCGGCCGGGCATGTACATCGGCGACACCGACGACGGCTCGGGTCTGCACCACATGATCTACGAGGTCGTCGATAACTCGATCGACGAGGCGCTGGCCGGCTATTGCGACACCGTCGAGGTTGTCCTGAGTGGAGACGGCTCGGTTATCGTGCGCGACAATGGGCGCGGCATTCCGGTGGATATCCACGCCGAGGAAGGCGTCTCGGCGGCCGAGGTGATCATGACCCAGCTCCATGCCGGCGGGAAGTTCGACCAGAACTCCTACAAGGTTTCCGGCGGGCTGCATGGGGTCGGCGTGTCCGTGGTCAACGCGCTCTCGGCCTGGCTCGAGCTGCGCATCCGACGCGATGGCAAAGAGCACTTCATGCGCTTTCGCGACGGCGAGCCGGAGGCGCCGCTGGAAGTGGTCGGCGAGGCCGATGGCCGCAGCGGCACCGAGATCACTTTCCTGCCCTCGGGCGACGTCTTTACCGGCACCGAGTTCGACTTCGCCAATCTGGAGCATCGGCTGCGCGAGCTGGCTTTCCTCAACTCCGGCGTCAAGCTGTTGCTCACCGACGACCGCCATGCCGAGGCCAAGACGGTGGAGCTGCACTACGAGGGCGGTCTCGCCGCTTTCGTCGCCTATCTGGACCGGACCAAGAACCCGCTGATCGAAAAGCCGCTGGGGATCGCTGCCGAGCGCGAAGGCATCGGCGTCGAGATCGCCATGCAGTGGAACGACAGCTACCACGAGACGGTGCTCTGCTACACCAACAACATCCCGCAGCGCGACGGCGGCACCCACCTGGCCGCCTTGCGCGCCGCCTTGACCCGCCAGATCAACAGCTACGCCTCGGAGTCGGGGCTCTCCAAGAAGCAGAAAGTGCAGCTTACCGGCGACGATGCGCGCGAGGGCTTGACTTGCGTGTTGTCGATCAAGCTGCCTGACCCGAAGTTCTCCAGCCAGACCAAGGAAAAGCTGGTCTCCTCCGAGGTTCGGCCGGTGGTCGAGAGCGTGGTCAACGAGCGTCTCGCGCAGTACTTCGAGGAACATCCGGCCGAGGCCCGGCGCATCGTCGCCAAGGTGGTCGAGGCGGCCGCGGCCCGCGAGGCCGCGCGCAAGGCCCGCGAGCTGACCCGTCGCAAGGGCGCGCTCGACGTGGCCTCGCTGCCGGGCAAGCTGGCCGATTGTCAGGAGCGCGACCCGGCGCTCTCGGAATTGTTCATCGTCGAGGGCGATTCGGCCGGCGGCTCGGCTAAGCAGGGGCGCGACCGGCGCACGCAGGCGATCCTGCCGCTGCGCGGCAAG
>JAKSDN010000740.1 GCA_022360075.1 Kiloniellales bacterium
CCTGGTATCGCCGCCTCTACCATGCCGTCGGAGCCGACTGGCTGTGGTTCAGCCGGCTTGAGCTCGAAGAGGCGGCGCTTGCTGGGATCATCGGCGATCCGGCGGTCGAGCTTTACGCGCTTGAGCACGAGGGCGCCGACAAGGGCCTGCTCGAGCTCGACCGGCGCAGGCCGCCCGATATCGAGCTTGCCTTCTTCGGCCTGATGCCCGAGCTGATCGGCGGCGGCGCGGGCCGCTGGCTGATGACCCAGGCGATCGATCGCGCCTTCGCTTGCCGGCCGCGGCGCTTCTGGGTTCACACCTGCACCCTGGACCATCCGGCCGCGCTCGACTTCTATCGCCGCTCCGGCTTCCGGCCCTATCGCCGCGCGATCGAGGTCGTCGAGGACCCGCGACTACGCGGCGTCCTTGGCAGAGACGCCGCTGGCCAGGTGCCACTGATCGAGTGAAGCGTCCTCCACCGACTTTCCGATGTTCGCCGGTGGATGGAGTCGTGGGCCGTCTCAGGGTGATCGCAACCCGCTTAGACCGACGGCGGCATCACCAGACGCATGGCCGCGGGCAGCACGGAGATCTCGCAGGGCAGACGCGCGATCGTGTCGCCGTCGCCCTGGAGTGGATCGCCAATTGGGCCCTCGATGCGCACCTGGCGCGCCGGCAACACGCGGATGTCCGGAAGTTGCGGTAGGCGGTTCGAGGTCAGCGCGGCGGCATAGCGCATAGCGTTCAGACGTCCCGAACGGCCGAACAGGCAGACCTGGAGCAGCGGATCCTCGAGCCGTGCGTCCGGCGCGAGCACGTAGCGTCCGCCGTAGTGGCACGCGTTGGCGACCACGACCGAGGCGGCGCGGTGGTGGACACCGTCGATCCAGACGTCGTAGCCGGCGAAGTCGAAGGCGAAGAGCTGGCGCAGGCTCTCCCAGACGTAGGCGCCCTTGCCGATGCGGCGCTTGAGCGCGAGGTCGACGTTCTCGACCACATGGGCGTCGAAGCCGGCGCCGGCCATCAGCGTGACGAGCCGCGGCTTGGCGCTGCCGTCGGCACCGGTCATCTGGACCTGGCCAAGCGCGATCTCGCGTGCCTCGCCTTCGGCGATGGTGCGCGCGATGGCGCCCGGCGTCACCTCGAGGCCGATCTCGGCGGCCAGCACGTTCGCGGTGCCGAGCGGCACGATGGCCAACGGCGGGGATGCCAGGTAGCCCGGCAGACGGTTCTCGGCGAGCCCGTTGACCGCTTCGTTGATGGTGCCGTCACCACCCGCGACCACCAACAGCCCGGCCTCGCCGCCGCAAGACTCGGCTGCAAGACGGCGGGCATCGCCCGGACCGCTCGTCTCACGCAGATCGATGCGATAGCCCTGTGCGCGCAGCAGCTCAATCGTCTCGACCACGAGGCCGCGCCGACGGCGGCCGGCGATCGGGTTGACGACGAGCGTGAGGCGACTCGGGTCCGCGCTCGGCCAGTCACGGGTGCGGGCCAGAGTTCGCGCATCGACGAAATCATGCATTAGCTAATTCGTTCACAAGCAATTGGTCACTACGGTGACGCTTATATGACCACGCCGTGTCCTCGATGTGAATTTCTTATTATCTGATCTGTCCTTAGCACTTTTTCATTAAGAAATCCGCTAGTTCTTGCTAAACGGCAGCGGCATTCGATGCTGCCCGAGTCGCCCAGGTAAGGTGGAAAGATAGCTATGCACGGCAGATTGGAGCCGACTCGCTATCGGTCTATTTGGATTTCGGATATCCACCTCGGGACGCGGGGCTGTAAAGCCGACTTCCTCTTGGATTTTCTCAAGTATAGCGAGTCCGAGTACCTGTATTTGGTCGGCGACATCGTCGACGGCTGGCGGCTCAAGCGCTCCTGGTACTGGGAACAGAGCCACAACGACGTTGTGCAAAAGCTGCTGCGCAAGGCGCGCAAGGGCACCAAGGTGATCTACGTGCCGGGCAACCACGACGAGGCCCTGCGCTCGGTCACCGACAACTACTTCGGCGGCGTGTACGTGATCGACCCGGCGATCCACGTCACCGCCGACGGCCGGCGCCTGCTGGTGATGCACGGCGATCAGTTCGACGGCGTGGTCAAGTACGCCAAGTGGCTCGCTGTCCTCGGCGACTGGGCCTACAACGTCATGCTGGCGGCGAACCACTGGTTCAACCTGGCGCGCCGCAAGTTCGGCTTCGGCTACTGGTCCCTTTCGGCCTACCTGAAGGGCAAGGTCAAGAACGCCGTCCAGTTCATCGACGACTTCGAGCAGGCGGTCGCCGAGGAGGCGCGGCGGCGCAAGGTCGACGGCGTGGTCTGCGGCCACATCCACAAGGCCGAAATGCGCGAGATCGACGGCATCCTCTACTGCAACGACGGCGACTGGGTCGAGAGCTGCACCGCCCTGGTCGAGCATCTCGACGGCCGGCTGGAAATCGTGCACTGGGCCGAGCTGCGCGCCTTCTCGCCGCTCGACCGCATCACGCGCTCGCGCGAGCCGGCGACGGTCTGATGGCCAGTCGCGGACATACAGGGCCGCGACAGCGGTTCCCGGCCGATTAAGACTTCCCCTTCACATCATGGAACGATGCGCGTGATCATTGTCACGGACGCCTGGCACCCGCAGATCAACGGCGTGGTGCGGACCCTGACCCGCGTGCGCGACGAGCTCAGCGCGATGGGCCACGAGATCGAGGTGATCCACCCGGGCCTGTTTCCCAACATTCCCTGCCCCACCTATCCCGAGATCCGCCTCGCCCTGGCCCCGGCGCGGCGCCTGCGCAAGCTGCTGAACAGCGCGCTGGGCGGCCCCGATCGAACGCCCGGCGAGCCGCCGAGAGCCATCCACATCGCGACCGAAGGCCCGCTCGGCTTCGCCGCCCGGCGCTATTGCCGCAAGCGGGATCTCCCCTTCACGACCTCCTTTCACACCCGCTTTCCGGAATACGTCCAGGCCCGCATCGGCGTGCCGCCGTCCTGGCTCTATGCCGTGCTGCGCTGGTTCCACCGCCCCTCGGAAGGCGTGCTGGTGGCGACCAAGACCATCGAGAACGTGCTCGACCGGCACGGCTTCATCAACATCAAGCCTTGGTCGCGCGGCGTCGACACCGAGCTCTTCCGGCCCTATGACGAGCCGCTGTTCGATCTGCCGCGGCCGATCTTCGTTCATGTCGGTCGGGTCGCGGTCGAGAAGAACATCGGCGCCTTCCTCGACCTGGACCTGCCCGGCAGCAAGGTGGTGGTGGGCGATGGGCCGAAGCTCTCCGAGCTCCGCCGGGCCCATCCCGACGTGCTCTTCACCGGCGCCAAGACCGGGGTCGAGCTGGCCCGGCACTACGCCGCGGGCGACGTCTTCGTCTTTCCCAGCCGCACCGACACCTTCGGCCTGGTCATGCTGGAGGCCCTGGCCTGCGGCCTGCCGGTCGCGGCCTTCCCGGTGCCCGGCCCGCTCGATGTGATCGACGGCATCGGCGTGGGCGTGCTGGACGAGGATCTCGCCGCGGCCGCGACCCGCGCGCTCGAGATCCCGCGCCAGCGCTGTCGCGACTATGCCCTCGGCTTCTCATGGCGGCGCTGCGCCGAGCAGTTCCTGGAGAACCTGGCGCCCAACGCTTGAGGCATGAAGGCCGCAGCCGTACCACATCGCTCAAACCGCCCAACTGTCATGCTCGGGCTGGACCCGAGCATCCATAGATGTTGCAGGACCGCCAGGCCATTGCTGGTCGGGTCCCGGCCTTGCACCCCAATGGACCCTCGGGTCAAGCCCACGGCTGTCCGGTACGGAATTTGCTGTACAAGGGGCATGGCATTGATTCAACTCACATTCGATCGTTTGGCGACGTCTCGGACGTGAGAAAGGACCAACGCCATGCCGCATCAGAATATCGTTTTCG
>JAKSDN010001116.1 GCA_022360075.1 Kiloniellales bacterium
CACACCCGGACCGGCGAAGTTGATCGTGAAAGTGGCGGTGATCGGATTGTTCTGGTCGGCGACGCTCGACGTCACCTCGAAGACCAGCGTCCCGCCCTCGGTGACTTCGGCATCGCCGATCGACAGCAGCGCCTGAACCGGCTCGTCGTCCTGGATCGTCCCGATCGCGGTGTCATCGGCGAGCACAGCGTTGGCGCTCGGATCACTCAATGTGACCGCGAAGGTCTCAGCCCCCTCGATCAGCGTGTCGTCAAAGGTCTCGACATCGATCGTCGCCGAGGTGTCACCTGCCGGGATCGTCACCGTCCCCGTCAGGTTTGGAACCGTGAGGTCGCCCGCATCCGCGTTGCCCGCACCCGGACCCGCGAAGCTGATCGTAAAGGTCGCCGTGATCGGCGCGTTCTGGTCGGCGACGCTCGACGTCACCTCGAAGACCAGCGTCCCGCCCTCGGTGACTTCGGCATCGCCGATCGAAAGCTGCGCCTGAACCGGCTCGTCGTCCTGGATCGTCCCGATCGCGGTGTCATCGGCGAGCACAGCGTTGGCGCTCGGATCACTCAATGTGACCGCGAAGGTCTCAGCCCCCTCGATCAGCGTGTCGTCAATGGTCTCGACATCGATCGTCGCCGAGGTTTCGCCCGCCGGGATCGTCACCGTCCCCGTCAGGCTCGGAACCGCCAGGTCACCTGCGTCCGCGTTTCCCACCCCCGCAGCGGCGAAGCTGATCGTGAAGGTCGCCGTGACCGGGATCTCCGGGTCCGCCTGGTCCAGCGTAACCTCGAATGACAAGGTGCCGCCTTCCGTCACCTCGGCATCGCCGATCGATAGGACCGGCAACGGCGCCGGGTCGTTGTCCAGTATCGTCCCCGTCGCCTCGCCGTCGCCGATTTCGGCATTCGCACTGGGGTTGCTGAGCGTGACCGAGAAGGTCTCCGCACCCTCGAACACCTGATCATCGAAAGTCCCAACGTCGATCGTCGCGGAGGTCTCTCCCGCCGGGATCGTCACCGTCCCCGTGAGGCTCGGAACCGTCAGATCACCCGCATCGGCGTTGCCCACACCCGGACCAGCGAAGCTGATCGTAAAGGTCGCCGTAATGGGCTCATTCTGATCGGCGACGCTCGACGTCACTTCGAAGACCAGCGTCCCGCCCTCGGTGACTTCCGCGTCGCCGATCGAAAGTGTCGCTAGCGGATCATTGTCTTGGATCGTCCCTGTTGCCGTGTCATCGGCCAGCACCGCGTTGGCACTCGGGTTGCTCAGCGTGACCGTGAAAGTCTCCGTGCCTTCCAACAGCGCATCGTCGAAGGTTTCGACATCGATTGTTGCCGAAGTCGCCCCCGCCGGGATCGTCACCGTCCCGGTCAGGCTCGGAACCGTCAGGTCGCCCGCATCCGCATTGCCCGTGCCCGGACCCGCAAAGCTGATCGTGAAAGTGGCGGTGATCGGATTGTTCTGATCCGCGTTGCTCGACGTCACCTCGAAGAACAGCGTCCCGCCCTCGGTCACCTCCGCGTCGCCAATCGACAGCGTCGCCTGCACCGGCTCGTCGTCCTGGATCGTCCCGGTCGCCGTATCGTCGGCGAGCACAGCGTTGGCGCTCGGGTTGCTCAACGTGACCGTGAAGCTCTCCGCCCCTTCGATCAGCGCGTCGTCGAAGGTCTCGACATCGATCGTTGCCGAGGTCTCACCGGCCGGGATCGTCACCGTTCCCGTCAGGCTCGGAACCGTCAGGTCGCCCGCATCCGCGTTGCCAGCACCCGGACCGGCAAAGCTGACCGTGAAGTCGATCGTGACCGCGTCATCCGGATCGGCTTGGTCCAGGGACACGACGAACGACAGAGCCTCGCCTTCGGTCACCTGGGCATTCGAGACGCCGAGCGTTACCTGGCCAAGGCTGTCGACCGCGACGTCGCCGTCGTCGAAGCGCAGCACCTCGACGCCGGTCACGACGTCCGTCCCGTCGGCGCCGGTCACCGTGATGTCGCCGTTCACCGTCACCGTGTTGTCGGCGAAGTCGCCGGCGAAGACCGCCACGTCGGCATCGCCGATCCCGCCGTCGAGGCTGTCGTTGCCCGCGCCGCCGGTCAGCGTGTCGTCGCCCTCGTCGCCGACCAGGGTATCGTTGACGTTGCCGCCGGCAATCGTATCGTCGCCCTGGCCGCCGAAGGCCTCGACCGTCACGCCGATGACGCCGGCGCTATCGAGGTTGTCGCCGCTCGCGCCGCCGAAAAGCTGCAGCGTGTTGTTCGAAACCCCGCTCGCGGCAAGATCGCCCTCGGCGACCACGCTGTCCGGGCCGGCGCCGCCCTGGACGACGACCTCCTCGACCGCGGACACGCTCGAAGAGGCGCCATCCACCTCGACGTTGAGATTGGGCCCGCCGCCGGTGATCGCGAAGTTGCTGCCCTCTTCGCTGCCCGTGACGGTCAGGGTATCGGCATCGGGCCCACCATCGATCTGGTCGCTGCCGTCGCCCGAGGCATAGTTGATCGCATCGCTGCCCGGACCGGCGTTGACGGCATCGTTGCCGGTGCCGCCGGTGATGTCGTCGTTGCCGGCCCCGGCGTTGACGACGTCGTCGCCGCCGGCCGCGTCGATCACGTTGTTGCCGGCGCCGGCATTGATCACATCGGGACCTTCGGTGCCGGCGAAGCTCGGGTTCGGATCGGGCTCCGGTTCGGGCGCGGGCGTGCCACCGTCGTCGCTCGGCGGCGTGATGGGAACGTCGTCGAGGTCCCCGCCCTGGTCCTCCGCGGTGTTCGCCGGTCCGTCTTCGCCGTCGCCCGCAGTGGAATCGCTGTCTCCGTCGGTGGCGCCAGGCACACCTTCGATACCGGCAGGCCCGGGCGGGCCGGCGACCTCCGGGCCGAGATCGGCGGCAAGCGCGGAAGGCAACGGCGGCGGCACCGTTTCGGCCAGCTCCTCGGTCCCCGGCAGACCGGCGCCCGGCTCCAAGGCCTCTTCGACATCGAGCCCGCCTTCCTGCTCTTCTCCTTCCGGCCCGCTGCCGCCCTCGGTCTCCTCGCCTCCCTCGCCCGTATCGCCGTCTTCTTCGCCGCCGCCCGGGGGCGAGAAGTCTCCGGGCTCGAAACCGAAGGTGCTGAGCGCCGCGTCCGAGGCCGCCTCGGCGCGGCGCAGCAGCGGCTCGAAACCGGCCAGCAGGTCCGGCGGGGCGGTGAACTTGTCCAGGCTGTCGAACTGGCTCTCAATGGTGACCGCGTCGTTCGCCTGGTCCAGGACCTCAGACGAAACCGCGTTCTGCAAGACCGGCTTGCCGGGCAGACCGGTGCGCGGATCGATGTGGTTGACGACGATCCCGCGATCGACGTCCATGGTCACGAAGGTGCCCCGCACGCCGATTTGCAGCACCGGCGTGCGCACGGTCATGCCTTCGCCCTCTTGCAGGGCGATCTGGCCCGACACGAACGCGAAGGCGCCCTTGAGCACCGAGAAGACCATCGTGTTGTCGCCGCCGCCGGGGTCGTAGACCAGCTCGTTGAGGACCATGCGGCCGCCGTTCGTCAGGCTGAAGGCCGTGCCGTCCTCGAAAATGAGATCGATGCTGCCGTCGGCTTGGGTTTCGAGCTCGTCACCGAGGAAGACCTGGTCGCCGGCGGAGAGGCTGCGGGTGGCGCCGTCGCGGGTGGCCTGGACCGTGCCCTCGACGGCCTGGACCTGGCCGATCGGATCCTCCGCCCCGCTCGGCCCGGCCTGGGCGAGCTGGAGCGGGCTGTTGGCCTGGACCAGCGCCTCGACCAAGTCCGACTGCAGGAGATCGCCCTGCGCCGTCAAGAGCCCCGGCGGCTCGACCAGCGCGAAGTAGCCGCGGATCAGGACCGCGAGCCCGTCGCTGCCCTGCAGCAGCAGGTCGTCGCCCTGGCGCAGGAAATCCGCGCCGAGCAGGAATTCACCGTGTGGAATCTCGATGGGCTCGCCGGTGGCGGCGGCCTCGATCACAGTCATCGGCCCCGGGACGTTGGTCCCGAGCTCGCCCTCATAACGCATCCCCAGCGCCTCTTACGGCGCGGATCGCCGCGGGGTTATCATTGACACCGAGTTCTACGGGCACTTGGTCGCGCCCTTGTCTACGGCCTGCTCGTTGAAGAGGTGTCCAATCACCCCCGAAGGTCACGACCCGCTGGCGTTCCCTGTTCGATGTTCAATCTATCACCAATGCGGCCCAGATCCATCAAGCGAATCAGAAGCCTACGTTAACCTTCCTTGCTCGCGTTATCATGACAGTGGCATTACACACGCTATGCTCATTCCCGGTCCGTGCCGCGGGGGCCTCTCCTCAATCGGCGGGCGCCGGCAGCGCCAGGCTCTCGGGGGTCAGACGGCCGATCGCCGCCAGCACGCGATAGGCGGCCAAGCGGGCGTCGTAGCTCGCAATCGTGAAGCGGATCTGGGAGCGGAAGAGCTCGGTCTCCGCGTCCAGCACGTTGATCGCCGTCTCGCGCCCAGCCTCGCGCAGGCGTTTGCGCGCCGCGAAGACTTCCTCGGCGATGTTCACGGCATTTTGAAGCAGGTCGACCCGCTCGCGCGCCGTGACCAGCTCGTTAAAGGCGAGGCTAGCCTCTTCCGTCACCTCTCGGTTGGTGAAGTTCAAGCGCGAGACGCTGGCCGAGTAGTCGGCCGCCGCCTGTGCCACGCGCGCCTTCGTCTCGAAGCCGGAGAAGATGTCCCAGGTCAGCTCGACGAGGAAGGAGAAGTCGTTGCGAAAGCCCTCCGTCCCCTCGAAGTCGTCCTCCACGTTCGCCTGGGCGACGAAGTCGATGCGCGGGAAGAACTCCGAGCGCGCGACGTCGCGCTGCTCGTCCGCGGCATCGGCGGTTTTCTGGCCCGAGAGCACCTCGGGGTTCTCGCCCTGAGCGATCGCGATGGCGCCCTCGACGGACTCGGGCAAGAGCGCGATCGGCGGCACCGGCTCGATCATATTCGGCTCGTCCGCCGGTCTGCCGAAAACATCGATGTAGCGGGCCCGGGCATCACGCAGCGTGCCTTCGAAGGCGACGCGCTCTTCCTTCGCCACTTGCAGGCGGGTCTTCGAGAACAGCACGTCGACTTCGATACCAGAGCCGCGGCGTACGCGCTCGTCCTCCAGCCTGAGCTGGGTCCGGATCGCTTCCTCGCTGCCTTTGGCGAGATCGACCAGCCGCCTTTGGCGCAACACCTCGTGATAGGCCTGCGCCCCTTCGAGCAGGAGATCCTGGACCGTGCCGTCCAGGCCGATCTCGGCGATGTTGCGGTTGATCTTGGAGACCTCGAAGTTGGACTCGCGCCCGAAGCCGTCGAAGATCTTCTCGCGCAGCTCGACGCTGCCGCGCTTGCGATGGGCGCTCAGCGAGCTTTGACCGCTGTTGCGGCGCGCCGGGCTGTTGGTGAACTCGTAGCCACTGTCGGCAATGACGGAGACGTCCGGGAGGAAATCGGCGAAGGCGGCATTGACACCTTCGTCAGCGCTTTCGAGATCCTTCCGAGCCGCTTCGATGAGCGGGTGCTGGGAGACCAGGAACGAGAGCTCTTCTTCGAGCGACTTGGCTTGGGCGGGAAAAACGAAGCTTGGGATCGTCGCAACGATCGAAGCGATCGATAGGATCCCCAAACCGGATCTCATGTTCCCGTCTCCGCCCCGGCACGATCTTGCACCCTGCTAAAGCAGGCTTTTTCCACGCCGGACCATAGCAGACTGCCGACTCGGGGCAATAAGGCAAATATAGTAAGGACCGGATCGGCGGAACCCTGGCAAGCCTCCTGCCTACCTGGAGTGGAGGCCTGCTTACCGTCGGTTTCAACGACAAGGGCCGGCGGTCTCGGGCCTCACCTCCGCCCTTAGCCGCACAGCAGAACAACGACCAAAAGGGATCGACATGCCGAAGAAAAGATCGCCGGAGAGCCTGCGCAGCCATCGCTGGTTCGGCGTCGACGACTTGCGCGCCTTCGGGCACCGCTCGCGCACGCTGCAGATGGGCTTGGACCGGAGCGAGTTCATCGGCCGGCCGGTGGTCGCCATCATCAACACCTGGAGCGACATCAACTCCTGCCACGCCCACCTGAGGACCCGCGCCGAGGCGGTCAAGCGCGGGGTCTGGCAGGCCGGCGGCTATCCGATCGAGCTACCCGCTATGTCGCTCGCCGAGACCTTCGTCAAGCCGACCACCATGCTCTACCGCAACTTCCTGGCCATGGAGGTCGAGGAGCTGCTGCGCAGCCACCCGGTCGACGGCGCTGTGCTGCTGGCCGGCTGCGACAAGACTCCGCCCGGCACGCTGATGGGCGCGATCACCATGGACCTGCCGACGATCATGGTGCCGGCCGGCCCGATGCTGCGCGGCAACTATCGCGGCGAGACGCTCGGCTCCGGCAGCGACGTCTGGAAGTACTGGGCGGAGAAGCAGGCCGGCGCGCTGACCGATGCGGAGTGGCATGAGATGGAGGCCGGCATCGCCCGCTCCTTCGGCACCTGCATGACCATGGGCACGGCCTCGACCATGACCGCGCTGGTCGAGGCGCTGGGCTTCTGCCTGCCCGGCGCCTCCTCGATCCCGGCCCCGGACGCCAACCACCCGCGCATGGCCGCGCTCGCCGGACGGCGCATCGTGGAGATGATCTGGGAGGA
>JAKSDN010000248.1 GCA_022360075.1 Kiloniellales bacterium
CCCGGCGCGCTCTACCGCTACTTCCCGTCCAAGACCGACATCATCAGAGCCTTCGTCGAGGAGGAGCGCAGCGAGGCTGCCGCACTTTTCGAGCGGCTCGAGGGGGCGCGCGATTTCCGGCCTGCTCTTGCCAAGGCGCTGGAGGAGACGATCGCGGCCGTCGCCGATGAGACCTACGGCCGCCTAGCGCTGGAGATCGCCGCCGAGGGCGCCCGCGACCCCGAGATCGCCGCCATCCTCGCCGAGTCCGAAGCCGACGCCTTCGCGCGCTTGACTGCGGCTATCAAGCGGGCGCAGAAGCAGGGCCAGGTGGCCGAATCCATCGACGCCAAAGCCAGCGCCCGAGTCCTACTCATGTTGGTCGATGGCGCCACGGGCTCCGCCGCATCACCACCAGTCTCGAAAGCGAAGTTCCGCGCCGCTCTATCGCGGATGCTCGAAGGTCTGTTCTAGATAAGGGGACAGTATACTATTTTCGTGCACAGTCATGAGTACCGCCTAATGCGCATCGGCTTTTCGTGCACGAAAATAGTATACTGTCCCCTTATTGAGACGCTTGGTGTGCGCGGGCGACCATCGCCTCGCGCTCTCGCGGATCGTCCCAGGCCGCGCGCATCGCGGGCTCGAGCGCGCGCAGCGGATCGGCGCTGAGGAAGCGTTGGCCCGGCTTGACCGCGGGGGCGCGGTAGACGGCGATGCCGGTTGCCCGGTCGTAGCGCTCGTAGCTGTGCAGGTCGCGCTTGCCGCCGCCGCCCGGCAGGTCGACGACGAAGGTGGGCGTGTTGTAGCCGGCGGTGCTGCCGCGCAGCGCCTTCTCCAGCGCGATCGCCTCGGCGAGCGTCGTGCGCTGGTCCTCGCTGCCCGGCACCGGGTCGCAGAGATAGACGTAGTAGGGCTCCACATGGATCGCGCCGAGGCGCCGGCAGAGCTCGATCAGGGTCTCGGGCTCGTCGTTGACGCCGCGCAGCAGGACGCTCTGGTTGCGCATGCGCAGCCCGCGCCGGAACAAGAGGCCCATGGCCTCGGCCGTGATGCCGGTGATCTCGCGCGGATGGTTGAAGTGGGTGTGGAGCGCGACCTCCTTGCCCTGGGCCCGGCCCCGCTCGGCCAGCACCAGCAGCGCCTCGCGCCAGGCCGCGTCGGTGAGGATCTTCATCGGCTGCACGGCCGGCCCTTTGCTCGCGATGCGCAGGCGGACGACGTTGGGCAGCGCGAGTAGGCGCTCGCCGATCTCGGTGAGCTGCATCGCGTTCAGCCGGTAGGCGTCGCCGCCCGAGACGACGATGTCCTCGAGCTCGGGCCGGCTCCTGACATAGTCGAAGGCCGCCTCCCAACGTGTCCGGTCGACCCGCAGGTTGGCCTTGGCGAAGCTCTGCGTATCGAGGCCCACCGCGTAGCTGCGCGTGCAGAAGCGGCAATAGACCGGGCAGCTATCGAGCGGCAGGAAGAGCGCCGTGGTGGGATAGCGATGGATCAGGCCCGGCAGCGGCGCGTCGTCCCGCTCGCCGAGCGAGTCCAGGCGCGCGAGCGGATGGTCGGGCTCCTGCTCCGAGGCCAGGGGCAGGAACTGGCGGCGGATCGGATCGGCCCGCGGCCGCTCCCAGTCGATCAGGGCGATCAGATAGGGCGAGAGGCGCAGCGACATCGGCGCCCGGGCGATGCCTGCTTCGACGTCGCCGAGAAAGGCCTCGGGGAGCCGGTCGCCGAGCAGCACCCGCAAGCCCTCGGCCCGGGTGACGGCGTTTTTCTCCTGCCAGCGGTGGTCGAGGAAGTCCGCCTCGGGCAGGTCCGACCAGGCGGGGATGGACCGCCAAAAGGCGTCGCGACGAAAGCGCCGCCAGGAGGACAGGGTCGGCTCTGCAGGCTGAGGCGGCTCGACCGCCGCGTCGTCGCGTTTCGGCTCGGGCTGAATCGCAGGACACACGGTGAGCGTTTCCCCAGCGTGCGACTACCTGCCTGCAATCGATACGCGTCCACTCTTTCGCGCGTTTCTTTCAGCTCAGGATGGCAGCTTGGAGGGACGCAGACAACGGCCGGCGCGATCTCTGCGTTCGGAGCGCATGTCGACCGCGTCGCTCGCTCAGGCCCACAGGGACCACTGGCCGAAGACCAGCACGCTGAAGGCGATCAGGGCGTTGCTGGTCATGTGGGCGGCGACGGCGTCGGTGAGCCGGCCGCGGTGATAGAGGGCGAGCGCGTAGCCGGCGCCGGCAATGGCGCCCGCGATCCACTGGCCGTGCAGCAGGCCGAAGAGGAGGGAGGACAAGACGAAGGAAAGCCAGGTAAAGCGTCCGGGCGCGACGCCTTCCCAGTCCCGCGAGACCAGCTTGCGGATCAGATAGCCGCGAAAGGCGAGCTCCTCGGCCAGGGGCACCGTGACGACGGAGCCGATCACCCTGAACGCCAGCCACAGCGCGGCCCAGGCGGGCGGCAGGGCCGCGACCTCGTTCTGTAGCTCCGCGCCGCGGCCGTCCGGTGCGGGTGCGAGCAGGATCCAGAGTCCGAAAACCGCCGCGCCGATGGCCAGAGACTGCCAAGAGCAGCGCCAATCCCAGCGCCGATAGACCTCGCGGAAGCACCAGATGGCCGCGGCCGTCGCGGCGACCCGCAGCGGATAGAGCCCATCGAAGCCGCTCGAGAAAGCCGACGTCAGGATGATCGCCGCCATCAGCACGGCGAAGGGCACCAGCAGGGCGGCCGCGAGATCGCTCCGCGCCGTCTCTTCGCGGGCAACGCCGGCCCCGCCGGCGGCGGCGAACAAGCGCACCCGGTGGGTCAAGGCGATCAGGCCGAGCGCGACGGCGATGAAGGCGATCCATCCGGCCTGCGAGTGAAAGCCGCCCAGCGCCACATCGCGCGAGACGGAGCTGCCGATGGCGATCAGCGCCGTGATGCGCACCGCGTTCAAGAGCCAGATCGCCAAGGCGCCGATGGGAAAGAGCAGGAAGGCCTGGGGGAAGCGCAGGCTGCGGCGGAACAGCCAGAGGTAGAGCGTCAGGAACACGCCGACCAGGGCGATGCCTTCGTGGCCGGAACACTGCGGGGCGATCTGGACCCGGAACGTCGGCGTTCCGAGAATTCGGCCCGTCATCTCGTAGACGACGTCCGTGTAGATCAGGTTCAAAAGCCCGTGGGAGAGCCAGAAGGTGGCCGAGGCGAGGGGCTGCCAGAACGTCTGCGCCGCCTGGCCGAGCGCCCAGGCGGCGGCGCCCGCCAGGGCGGCCAGCAGCAGCGCCGCGCGCTCGCGGCCGGCGAGCCTCCGCCAGGCGGCGGCGGGCGCGAGCGCCAGCAGCCATAGCGAGAGGCTGGCGAG
>JAKSDN010000430.1 GCA_022360075.1 Kiloniellales bacterium
GAGCGTGAGGATCGAAAGCAACAGCCTCGACAGGCAGGTCATGACGCTGCAGGTCGAAACCGACCGCACCTCGCAGGCCTATTACCTCTTCGACCGGCGGACCAAGGCCCGGACCTTGTTGGCCGAGGCGCCGATTGCGCAACGGCGCGCGCACCTGGCCGAGAGCCGGCCGGTCTCCTTCCAGGCGCGCGACGGGCTCGCGCTGCACGGCTATCTCGTGCTGCCTGTGGGGGTCGAGGCCCGCAACCTGCCCATGGTGCTGCGCGTCCACGGTGGGCCCTGGGCGCGCGATTTTTGGGGCTACAGCCCGGTCGATCAGTTCCTGGCCAACCGCGGCTATGCGGTGCTGCGCGTCAACTATCGCGGCTCCAGCGGTTACGGCCGGGCCTTCCTGCGCGCGTCTCGACGCGAGTTCGCCGGCAAGATGCACGACGACCTGATCGACGGCGTCAACTGGGCGATCGAGCAGGGCATCGCCGATCCCGACAAGATCGCCATCTACGGCCGCAGCTACGGTGGCTACGCGACCATGGTCGGCTTGACCTTCACGCCGGAGGTCTTCGCCGCCGGCATCAACATCGTCGGCGTCACCGACCTGGTCATGGCGCTTGAGACCTTCCCGCCGTACTGGAAGCCCTGGCGCGAGCGATGGCTCGAATACGTGGGGGACGCCGACGACCCGGCCGACCGCGCCGACATGGCCGCGCGCTCGCCGATCAACTTCGTCGACCGCATCAAGCGCCCTTTGCTGATGGTCCAAGGGGCCAATGACGTGCGCGTGGTGCGCGCCCATTCGGACCGCATCGCCGATGCCATGGAGAAGGCGGGCCTGCCGTTCGAGTACATCGTCTTCGACGACGAGGGCCATGCCATCCGCAAGTGGCAGAACCAGCTCACCGTCGCCCGCGCCGGCGAGCAGTTCCTGGCCGATCACCTCGGTGGGCGGGCGAGCGCGCCGGTGGCAGCGGAGTGAAGTCTCAATGCGGAAGCGACGAGATCAAGGACTTGGAAATCCTACCGAACCGTCTGTGAAATAGGCGCTGGGCGAGGTTCCGAGAGCTTTCCGAAACATATGGGAGAAAGCGCTCGGTGACCCATAGCCCAGGTCCAGTGCAACGCTGGTCACCGACGCCCCTAATGCGAGGCGCTGCAGCGCCCAGAGCAGAATTGCTTGCTGTCGCCACTGACGGAAGGACAGGCCGGTCTCGGATTCGAACAAGCGCGCCAGCGTGCGCTGACTGGCGCCCGCGTCGCTGCCAAGCTCGTCAAACGTCGAACTGATCGACGGCGCAGCAAGGATCGCATCCGTGATGCGTCGTAACCGGGGATCTTTCGGTTGCGGTATGTTCAGAGGGAGCGTCTGGCTGCACGCCAGCTCGTCGATGGCCAGATCACAAATGAGCGTTCCCTTTTTGCCGCGAAGAGCGTCGTGCGAAAGTTGCGTGGCGGCCACCAGTAGCTCGCGCATGAGCGGGGAGATCTGGACGACGAAACATTCGCCCCAGGCCAGCTCGTCGCGGCGTGTATCGAAGAACGCCGTCCGCATAGAGACCCTCGAGTTCATGACGACCCGATGGCTGGTCCTCGCGGGAATCCAGACCGCGCGCAAGGACGGCACGACCCAAACGCCGCTATGCGTTTCTACGGTCATGACTCCCGCAACGGCGTAGATCAGTTGGCGATGCGGGTGGCTGTGCCAGCCCGTGTCTTCTCCGCGGGCATACTCGAACGATCGCGCAAAGAAGGGTGTGTCCTCGTCCCTTGCCGGCTGCGGGGGCATCGAAGCGCTCTGGAGCTTGTGAAAAGAGGTTTGTCCGAATTTCGATTAACTATGGCAATTTGTCGAAGGACAGACAAGTCGCGCGCTGTTTCGATGGGACCGCTTCAACGGAGAACACGGCATGCTGATGAACGAAGGGCGCGTGCTTACGGTCCGCTTTGCCGATGGGACCAGCCATGGGTTTCACGCGCTATGGCTGAGGGAGAACAGCCCTCATCCCGAGAATATTGACCCCGCGACGCGCCACAAGTTGCACGACAGTGCCTTCTTCCCGATCGATGTGCGGGTTCAGGATGCCAGGGCTGAAGCTGACGAGCTCGTTCTCGCGTTCGACGACGGGCATCATTGCCGTTACGACATGTCGGCGCTACGGGCCGCGGCTTTCGAGCCTTTTCCAAGCGACCTCGTCGGCGAAAAGCTGACGTGGTGCGCGAACATCGGTTCCTTGCCTTGGCATGACCTGACAAGGTTGGAAGGCGAGGGTGCCGCCGTGCTCGACTTCCTCAACGACATCGCTCGCCTTGGTTTTGCGCTCGTGCGTGGTGTTCCCTTGGAGCCGGACGGGATGACGCGCCTCACCGATCTCATCGGCTTCATTCGCCTGACCAACAGCGGTGGCATCGCTGACGTGAAGACTGTCCCGCAGGCCTATGACCTCAGCATGACGACGCAGAAGCTCGAACCCCATGTCGACAATCCGTACCGTTATCCGCAGCCCGGATTCACGCTGCTGCACTGTCTGAGGAATGACGCTGATGGCGGAGAATCGATTCTGGTCGACGGGTTTCGTGTCGCCGAGCTCATTCGGGAGGAGGACGAGGCGTTGTTTGACGCCCTCGTTCGAGTGCCGGTCGCATACCGCTACCGCGACGAACAAGCGATCCTCGAGTACGTCGCGCCCTTCATTGATCTTTGGCCGGATGGCTCCCTCAAACAAACCCGCTTTCATGGGCGTTGCGATCAAGTGGTCGCGCTCGATCCCGAGACCCTCGAACTGTTCTACCGCGCACGCCGCCGCTATGCCGAGCTGATTTGGTCCGATTCGATCCGACTGACCTTGAAGCTCAGTCCGGGCGAGATGTACTTCGCGGACAACTTCCGCGTTTTTCACGGTCGGGCGCCTTTCTCGCTCGAGAGCGGTGTTCGGCACATGCGCCAGGCCTATATGGACCGGGACGTCGTCTCGAGCCGGCAAAAGACGCTCATTAGAGATCCAAGCTCAAAGCCGTGGCGGCCACGGGTTCACGAGTGATCACGGAATTGCCTCAGGCAATCTGAAGCGCGCCAAACGAACTGGTTCGCTCGTCGCGTTTGCCGGCTCGCTTATCAGCCAAGTCAACTGGTCGGAACTCAACAGGGGCTGCGCCGACCCTTTGCGCCGAATACCCGGGCGTCGAGGATGACATCGCGCTCGCCACCTGGGCTGCCTTCATTCGCGACTAGGGACGATGAATTCACACTGCCTTCCCGCCCGAGCCTCGATAAGCTGTCGCAAGCAACAACCGGAACGGCGGCATCATGACATCGAAGCGCGGCAAGGGCCTGGCGGGCGGGCTCACGGACTACGGCGATGCGGGCTTTGCGGCCTATCTGCGGCGCTCCTTTGCGCGCTCGATGGGTTATTCCGGCGAGCTCTTGGGGCGGCCGGTGGTGGGGATCACCTGGACCGCGAGCGGCTTCAACAACTGCCATCGCGGCGTGCCGGAGCTGATCGAGGCGGTCAAGCGCGGCGTGTTGGCCGCGGGCGCGCTGCCGCTGGACTTTCCCGTGACCTCGCTGGGCGAGGTCTATCTCAACCCGACCAGCTTGCTCTATCGCAACCTCATGGCCATGGACGTCGAGGAGATGGTGCGCGCCCAGCCGATGGACGCGGTGGTGCTGGTCGGCGGTTGCGACAAGACCGTGCCGGCGCTCTTGATGGGCGCGGCTTCGGCGGGCAAGCCGGCGATCCTGCTGGTCACCGGGCCGATGTCGACCGGCCGCTACCGCGGCGAGCGCCTGGGCGCCTGCACCGACTGCCGGCGCTTCTGGGCGCAGTATCGTGCCGGCGGTCTCAGCGATACCGAAATCGAAGAGGTCGAAGCCAACCTGGCGACCACGGCCGGCACCTGCGCCGTGATGGGCACGGCGAGCACCATGGCGATCCTGGCCGAGACCCTGGGCGTCATGCTGCCGGGTTCGGCCGCGATCCCGGCGACCCACGCCGACCGCCTGCGCGTCGCCGAGTTGACCGGGCGGCAAGCCGTGGCTCTGATCGAGAAGGGCCCGACGCTGGACCAACTGATCACGCCACGATCGGCCGAGAACGCGTTGCGCGTGCTGCTGGCGGCCGGCGGCTCGACCAACGCCGTCGTGCATCTGGCGGCGATCCTCGGCCGCTTGGGCATGCGGCTCGATCTGGAGCGGCTCAACCGAGTCAGCGACGAGACCCCGGTGCTGGTCGACCTCAAGCCGACCGGCGAGAACTACATGGAGGACTTCCATGCGGCCGGCGGCGTCCCGGCGCTGCTGCGGTCGCTCGGCGCGCGGCTCGACCTGGACGTACCGACCGTGACCGGGGAGAGCCTGGGCGACACTCTGGCGGCTCAGACCGGCTGGCACGACCCGAGCCTGATCCGGTCACCCGAAGACCCGATCTCGACCGAAGGCGGCCTGGTCGCGCTCTTCGGCTCGCTGGCGCCGGGCGGCGCGATCCTGAAACGGGCGGCGGCCGACCCCGCGCTGTTCGAGCGCGAGGCCCGCGCCGTGGTCTTCAGCTCCTTGGACGATCTGGCAAGCCGGATCGACGACCCCGATCTCGACGTGACGCCGGACGACGCTCTCGTGCTGCAAAACGCGGGACCGCGCGCCTGCGGCATGCCGGAGGCCGGTTATCTGCCGATCCCGGCCAAGCTCGCCAAGGCCGGCGTCAAGGACATGATCCGCATCTCCGATGCGCGCATGAGCGGCACCGCCTACGGCACCATCGTGCTCCACGCCTCGCCCGAGGCGGCCGCTGGCGGTCCGCTTGCCCTGGTGCGCAACGGGGACCGCATCCGCCTCTCGGTCCGCGAGCGCCGTCTCGACCTGCTGGTGTCCGAGGCGGAGTTGGGCCGCCGCCGCGCGGCCTTCGAGCCGGCTCTGCTCATCGAGGGCGAGCGCGGTTGGCGCCGGCTCTGGCGCGAGCACGTGCTGCAAGCCGAGGAGGGCTGCGACCTAGACATTCTGCGCCCGCCGCCTCGGTAATCGACGGGCCAGTAAGAGGGTCAAAAGGCCGAGTGATCTTGGCCGTATCGAGCGAAGGTGGCGCATTCCGGTCTTGGCTGCAGCGCTGGGGTGCGTGCTTCGAGACGCCCCTTTGGGGCTCCTCAGCATGAGGATAGGCCTTTGATGGCATTAAGATCGGTCCTCATGCTGAGGAGCGCTCGACAGAGCGCGTCTCGGAGCACGCAGGCTGTTTGTCCAGAGCTCCAAGCCTCTTGTCGTCCCTGTCACAGAACGCCGATCTATTCTCGCCCGGACTTTGGCACCTCATACACGAGCCATGCCCAACCCGCATCCGCACGCTATGGCAGCGTGAAAGCTTCCTGCTCTTCGGCGATGCCCTTCAGAGAGTAGTAGCCGAGAGATCTGAGCCGCCGCGAGGCGGCCGCGGCGAAGGCGGCCGAGGCGACGACCGGGCCGTTGAGCCGGGCGCAGAGCGGCTCGAGCCGGGAGACCAAGTTCACCGCCGGCCCGATCACCGTGAAGTCCATGCGGCCGCCGCCGCCGATGTTGCCGTACATCGCCTCGCCGATGTGCAGGGCGATGCCGCAGGTCAGCTTGCCGGCGCCGTTCTGCCGGCGCTCGCGGTTCAAGGCGGCGAGGGTGGCCACCGCTTCCTGGGCCGCCGCCAGGGCGTTGTCGGCGGCGCGCTTGCGCTCGTCGGGCGTCGGATCGCAGGGGAAGATGGCCAACATCGCATCGCCGATGAACTTGAGAATCTCGCCGCCGCGGGCCTCGACCGGCTTGGCCATGCAGTCGAAGTAGTCGTTCAGCAGCGCGATCACCGCGGGCTGCGGCAGGGCCTCGCTGAGCGCCGTGAAGCCGCGCAGATCGCAGTACCAGAGCACGGCATGAATGGGCTCCGTGTCGCCGCGCTTGATCACGCCCCGCAGCACGCGATCGCCGGTATGCGGGCCGAGATAGGTCTCCAGCAGCACCCGCGCGGTCTTGTGCACATGGCGGATCTCGAGCACCGCGCCGAACAGCGGCAGCGCCGCGTCCATGACCGCCAGGTCGAGCTCGCTGAATCCCTCCGGGCGCTTGGCGGCAAAGGTGACGGTGTTGATCTGGCCGGAGGAGAAGGGGATCGGCCGCGCCGTGTAGTCGCTGTATCCCTGGGCCCTAAGGTCGTCCATGATCGGGAACCGGTCCGGACATTCCGGGCTCTTCAGATAGCAGCGGACCGGCCCGCCGCCTTCGCGCACATGGCGCACCGGGCTGTTCCTGTAGAAGTCGGTTTGCTCGATGCCGTGCTCGCGCCCGATCGCCATGGCCCCGCCGGACTCCCGATCCCAATAGAGGCCGCGGGCCACGAGCTGCGGATGAAGCTGCGGCATGTGCAGCGTCGCCCGCTCGATCGGCAAGCCGACGTCGACCAGACGGCGCACGAACTGGTCGAACAGGAACGTGGTTCGGGTGACGTGCAACCGCTCGCGCAGCAGCCAGCCGAGCAGCGGTGCCAGCAAGCGCTGCACCTCGGCTTCGCTCGGCGCTGCGATCTCTTTCGTCTGTAAGCTCGTTGTCATGAGACCAATCTGTGGCGGGCGCGGAGCCGGTGCAAGTAGTTGTCCCGACAGGATTGTCGAGGCGGACGGCCTGGTGCTCGGCTATGGCTCGGCCGCCGGCCATCTGCTACCAAGAACGGTCATTCGATCGGCGGGAAAGGAAGTGACGGCGATGGCGATACGACGCGCGCTGAAGCGGTTCTGCTTAGCGTTCGGGCTATGCCTTTTGGCAGGTGCCCCGCTTGCCGCGGAGGAGATCTGCAGCGAGGAGACCCTGCCCGGGCGCTGGAAGGCGCTCAACTCCGGCAACGTCTGGACCTTTCACGGCGACGGCAAGCTCTCCTGCGCCGGGACCTGCCGCTTCACCCAGGTGACGGGCGATCCGGTCTCCTGGGCCTACGAGCCCTACGCCAACGTCTGGTCCTCGCCGATCGAGTACATCAAGCTCGAGTTCACCAAGGCCGTGTTCGACGGGGTCTTCGGCTCCTTCCGCTGCATCATCGACGACGCTGGCCGCACGCTGCGGCTCGAGTCCGAGGACGAGCCGGCGATGGTGTTCCAACGTCAGTGATCCCGCTCTAGGGTCGCTTCGCGTTTGACAGGCAACAAGTTTGTCTGTTCTCATACGGTTTCGCGCCGATTTGATGCCTCAGATTGCGGGCGCGTAAGAAGTGCGGCTAAAGCGGGGGCGAGTCATGAGACCGCCCAGCTTCGCTGAGGCGGTCTTCTGTTTGGGAGAACAGACTCATGACCCAATCCTACAAGGCCATCGTCGATGACTTTTGTGCCGGTTTGAAGCAAGCGCCGCGCGAGGCCAAGGTCACCTTCGCGGCCGAGAGCCGGCAGATCGAAGGGCTGTGCAGCGAGGTCTCGATCCGCGACTTCAAGCTGCTGGTCGATGAGCCGCCGAGCCTGGCCGGCAGCGACCAGGGGCCGAACCCGGTGGAACTGGTCCTGGCCAGCCTTGCGACCTGCCAGGAGATCACCTACCGGCTCTACGCCGACAAGCTCGAGATCCCGCTCGACGGCGTCTCGGTCCAGATCGAGGGCGACCTCGACCTCAGCGGCTTCTTCGCGGTCGACGACGACGTTCGGCCCGGCTATTCGTCGATCAAGGCGAAGGTCACGCTCGACAGCCCGGCCAGCGACGAGGACTTGGCCCGGCTCAAGGCCGAGGTCGACCGCCACTGCCCCGTGCTCGACATCCTGCGCAACCCGACAGCCGTTGCGCTCGATCTGGAGGTGAGTGCGGAGGCCGACCGCAGCGCGGCCTAGGCTCGAGAACCATCGCGCGGGCCCGGTCTCGGCGGACCGGGCTCGAACGTCTTCGGCTCCAAATTTGAGACTATTGGCCAAGTATCCAAGGCCTCGGCTCTTCCTGTATCGTTGGTGTGGGAGGACGTGCTTTGGGTGCTATCTGCAGGATCGGCCCTGCGACGCTTGTTGCCTTCCTTCTAACGGTCATCGGCGGCGGCACGCGCGCCGATCTCGCGGCCGATCTGCGGAACTGCGCGGAGATCGGGGAAGACAAGAGGCGCCTCGCCTGCTTTGACGCGCTCGCGGCGACGTCCTTTGGTCTGACCTTCGCCGGCTTCGGCAACGGGTCAACGGATATCTTCGAGATCACCGCGCCTTCGACCCTGGAGTACGCCAGCGACGACGTCGTGCTGATCGTCTATCTGCAAGACGACGCCGGACAGTTGGTGCAGAACCTTCACCTCGGCGGCCAAGGGAAGGCGGAATACCGGATCGAGGAGCCGGGGAGATATCAGCTTCAGGTCGATGCGACGGGAGGGTGGCGTATGCGCATCTTCCCGGGAAGCGGTGAGAGGCCATGATGCGGCCTTCGCTCATCCGGCGCCTCGCGGTGATCTTGGCAATTCCGCTATGCGCGGCCGCTTTCCTTTCGCTCGACGCCTTTCTGGCTGCACGCAAGAGCGAATACCTGCTTGCGCGGGCCGACAAGGCGCTCGGCCAGATCGCGGTGCTCGACTCCCTGTCGGCGGACCTGAAAACGACCTTGCTAGACGTTGTCTTGACCGAAGACCGGGCCAGCGCCTACGCGGCGTTGGTCGCGTTCGAGCGCGAGGCACTTCACGATCTCGGCGTCCTCGATCAATTGACGGAGGACGAGATCGGCTTCGTCGATCAGGACGAACGCGAGGCCGAGATCGAAGAAAGGGACCGCCCCGCTGCCCTGCGGAGCGGCCTCGATGACGTGCTTGCCAAGACCAAGGCGCTATTGGACCTGCGGCTTTCGGCCGAGATCTCGGTCAATGCCTCGGCCCGCTTCGCAGCCATGAACGACGCGCGCGCACACTTTGCCGCCTTGATTGCCGGAGCGGTCGCAGACGAGCGCGCAGAAGTCTCCACCGCCCGGTCGGCGCACGCGCGGTCGGGCAGCCTTGTGACCTGGCGGGCGGCAATCGTTTCGGTCGCGGCCATAGGCCTCGCCGCGGCCCTTGCCATCCCTTTTATCGCGTCGCTGGTCGGCCGTTGGCGAGGCTTGTCGACTTTCCTGATGCGCCTGGCGGATGGGCACCTGGATGGCCGCTTGGCGCGCGAGCGGAACGACGAGCTGGGCGCGCTAGAGGACTCGGCGAGCAGTCTCGCAAAGCGCCTCGAAGCCGAGGCGGCACGAAAGGCCGCCGAAGATCGCGACCTGGCCGATGCGCTGCATCGGCGGACTTCGGAGCTCGAGCTGAGCAACGCCCGCCTGCGCGAGGTCGACGCCAGGCGGCGCCGTTTGCTGGGCGACATCGGCCACGCGCTGAAAACGCCGCTCGCGGTAGCACGGGGCACGGTTGAGAACGCTCAGACGGCGGCTGGGCACGCCGGCGGCGACAGTGACAGCCTGCGCCCGGCCCTCTCGGCGATAGACAGCGTGAGCGATCGTGTCGACGAACTCTTGCGGCTGGCGCGTGCCGACGACGGCCGCTTGATGCGGCATGAATCCCGGATCGAGCTTGCGGACCTGTTGGATCAGGTGGTCGCCAAGGCCCGCGTCCTGCCAAGTGCCGAGCGCATGAGCCTCAATTTGGAGCCGCTTGATCCGGTCGTCGTACGAGGCGAGCCGAACGAGCTGGAGCGCGCCTTCACCGCCATCCTCGAGAACGCGATGCAACATGGAGGGAAGGACGGGCCGATCGGAATCACGCTGAGCACGGAGGGCGACAGGGCCTGCGTGTCGGTCCGCGACGGCGGCCTCGGCATCGATGACGAGCTGCGTCCGATCGTCTTCGAACGCTATGTCAGCGGGCGCATTGACGGGACCGGCATCGGATTGTCGATGGCGCGCCAGATCGCTCACGACCACGGCGGAGAGATCAGTCTGAACTCATCCGCGGGCAGCGGTACCGAAGTCAGGCTTTCGTTGCCCCTTGCAAGCAGTGCGCAGGTCTCGTGATGGCTATCTTGGTCGTCGAAGACGATCCAGGTATCGGCAAGGTCATCCAGGATGCCTTCGCTGCCGCCGGCCGTGCGGTTCGGCTTTCGACAACAGGAGAGGAAGGCTTGGAGCTCGCCGCCGGAGCTAGCTTCGATGCCATCGTGCTGGACGTGCTGCTGCCGGTCTACAGCGGCTTCGAAGTTTGCCAACGTCTGCGCGAGCAGGGGGTCACGACGCCGATCCTGATGCTCACCTGCCGCGATCGCAATGAAGACGTCGTGCGCGGCCTGCGCCTGGGCGCGGACGAGTACATGACGAAACCCTTCTCGACTGTGCTGCTGACTGCGCGCGTCGACGCGCTGATTCGGCGCGCGAACGGCTTCGTCCATAGCCCGCCGATCCGCTGCGGCGAGATCGTCCTCGACCCAACCCGCCGCCAGGTCACCCTGCCTAGCGGCGAGGTCGAGCTGACCGCACGCGAGTTTGACCTCCTGCATTACTTCATCCAGAACTCCGGACGGGCCGTCACGCGCGAGACGCTGCTGTCGAATGTCTGGGGTGACGACGATCACCACACGCTGAACGTGGTGGATGTCTACGTATCCTACTTAAGGCGCAAGCTCTCCCTCAGCCGGGCGGGGCGCTACCTCCGCACCGTCCGCGGTTATGGCTACATCTTCTCCGCGTCAGACTGACGGAAAGCGACGCATTTTCTGAATCTTCGGTGGCCTTCTGTCGCGAGCGGCGCCGCATTCGGGGTCTGCGGATACGGCGCGAATTGCCGTGCTTTCCCGAACGATGACTACGACCAAAGTCCAGGCGTCTCTCAGCGATTTCTCATCTTCGCCTAATCCGGGCCTCAGACGAAGTTGTTAGCTTTTGCAGCATGCAAGCGATTGCGTGCCCCGCCAAAGCAAAGGGAGGAAATCGAGACATGAGACTCAGACTTGCAACCGCCGTCAGCGCGCTCGCCCTGGCGGTCAGTGCGCCGGCGTTCGCCGATGTCGCCTGGGAGGATATCGCGCGCGACGCGGAGACCACCGAAAACGTCCTGATGTACGGCTTCGGGCCGAAAGCGCAGCGCTACAGCCCGCTCGACCAGATCGACGTCGAGAACGTGGACAGGCTCGTTGCCAAGTGGTCGTTCTCCTTCGGCGACGAACGCCAGCGCGGCCAAGAGACCCAGGCCATCATCCATGACGGCGTGATCTACGTCACGGCCTCCTACAGCCGGATGTTCGCGCTCGACGCGCGCACCGGCAAGCGGCTCTGGCAGTTCTCGGCGCGCCTGCCCGAGGGCATCCGGCCCTGCTGC
>JAKSDN010000934.1 GCA_022360075.1 Kiloniellales bacterium
AGATGAACTGGCTGCAACTGCACATCAGCGTGTCGTGAACGCCCGGTGACCTGTCCTCGGCGAAAACAAGGATGGGCCGATAACGATTGCTGACGAGTGCGTCGCCCGCGCGCGGGACAATCCGGCTGATGTAAGAGCGGGAGTGCTCCATCGAGAGATATTCGAGCCCGTCGGATGCGTCCGGGCACAGCGCCCAGGTATCCAGCACCTGCGTGCCGTGGGTGTTGACGATCTTCAGGCTCTGGCCGGCCTCGAGCCCGACAGCCTTGCCGCGTCTTGCGGGGATGGTGATCAGCTCGGATGTCATGTCCTGCGCTCCCTTTCCGGGCCCTGTGGCGCGCAGCCTAGACCGGCGTCTCTGCCGCGCCGGGCCGAGGCCGACGCCGGGTCGCGGCTGTAGAGCTCGGCCCGGCGCGAGGCACGATGGCTTTGCCCTGTCCGCCTGATTGCGCCGACGTCCGGGATCGGCGCCAGAAGCATGCCCTCCTCCTGGCCTAGGGGTCCGGCCAGGCACCGCCCGTCGGGTCCCACGATGCAGCTCGCGCCGAGAAATGCCTTGCCGTTCTCCGTGCCCGTTCGGTCGGCGACGGCTAACAGCAGTTCGTTGCTCACCGCCGCGGCGACGGTCATATGGTAGCCGATTGGCAGCCCGAAGCGATCGAGCTGCTTGTCCAACCTCGGATTGCCGGCCCAGTTCGCCGGCACGGCCACAAGCTCCGCGCCTAAATCGGCCAAGGCGCGGAAATGCTCGGGAAACCAAAGGTCGTAGCAGAGGGCAAGGCCGACGCGGCCAAATGGACTGTCGAACACGGTGAGCGAGCGGCCGGCCGCATAGAGGGCCCGCTCGCATCCCCAAAGATGGACTTTGCGATAGGCCTGCACGGCCCCCTCGGGCGCAATGGCGACGGCGGTGTTGAACAGCTCTTCGCCATCCCGCTCGGCCATGCCGGCCACGACCGTGATGCCCTGTCGCTCGGCCGCCGTCCGCCAGGCCTCAACCGACGGGCCGGAAAGCGGCTCGGCCAGGGGCAAGACGTCTTCACGACGCTCGAAAGCGTATCCGGTCAACGCGCATTCCGGTAGAACGACCGCACAGGCGCCGCGCTCGGCGGCTTCGGCGATCTTGGCCAGCGAGGTTGCCAGATTCGCGTCCACGTCTCCGAGCTTCGGCGCGTATTGAGCGACAGCGATCTGCCGCCCGTCAGGAGAAAGTGACATCGTCCCACTCCAGGGCGACGAAGCCCACACGGTCTCCCGTATGAACGACAGGGTCGTTGCGAACGCCAATCACGATGACGTCCTGATTGAACCTGATCTCCTCGACGGTGTCACCGCAGGCGGAGTGAATGCGCCCCAGCAGCTCGCCGGCCGGTAGCTTGTCGCCAGGCTGGGCGCCCTGGCGGAACAGCCCGCCCTCCCGGCAAAGAACGTGGGTTCTCCGCGTTACACGGCGAACGCCGGCCGGAGCCGATTCGCCGTCACGGTTCGACGGGCTCAATCCCATGTGGGCCGCGAGGCGCCGGAGCCCCTCGACACCTTGCCGGATATAGGGCGCCTCCTGACGGCTGCCGATGCCGAGCTCGATCATGAACGCGAGCTTGCCGCGCTTCAGGCACTGATAGTCGAGCGCGCCGGCGATGTTGCCGGGCAGCTCGTTGCCCGTCGGCGTGACGTTCATGCGGCAGGCGGCGACCGGGCCGAAAAGGGCCATCGCCCGAAGCAGCGCTTCTTCCGACAGCTCCTCGCCACCGACGTCCTTGTAGACGGCATAGGGCCGGCTGGCGAAGTACGGCATCATGGTATGAAAGTTGACGACCGTGTCGGCCAAGGCATCGATCTCCTTGAACAACAGGTGGGCGACAACTTCAGAGGTCAGGCCGTCCGGCCGGCCAGGGAAGGTCTGGTCGAGATCCTGCTCGTCCTGCGGCACCCTCTTTCGGCGAGCGTCGAATCCCAGTGGGTTCGAGACCGGAGTCACGACCACGGATCCGCGCAGCCGCTGCGGATCGATCTCGCTGAAGAAATCGATCGCGGCGAGCGAACCATTGATCTCGTCGCCATGCACGGCGCCGTTCAGCCAGAGGCACTGGCCGTCTTCGAGACCACGGGCAATCATGTAAGGCAAGGCGATGGGCTGGCCGCTGGCCATGCTGCCGGCGCGCAGGCAGCCGCTCGCCTTCGCTCCCTTGCGGAGCGAGGAAAAATGATCGGCGATTCCCGGTGCTGTGACTGAGCTCATTGGAGTGCCTGCCCTGCGTTGCTTTCGACAAACCTGCCCTGTGGGTCGGGCTCACCCTCGGGCTCGCCGCCCAGGAACGCCGTGCGGATCCGCGGATCCGACATAACCGCGTCAGCCTCGCCTTCCATGAACTTCCGACCGAGATCGAGTACGATCGCCCGGTCGGAAATCAGCAAGGAGCCGTAGACGTTCTGCTCCGCCATCACGATCGTGACCCCGGCATGGCGCAGGCGGTCGACGTTCTCGAAGACCTCGTCTTGCATTATGGGCGCCAGGCCGAGCGACGGCTCGTCGAGAAGCAGGAGCTCCGGTTCGCTCTGCAACACCATCGCGGTCTCCAAGATCTGCTGCTCGCCGCCGCTCAAGTTTCCGGCGAGCTGACGCAACTTGGG
>JAKSDN010000252.1 GCA_022360075.1 Kiloniellales bacterium
CAGCGAGCCGATGCGCTCGGCCAGCAGGTTGGCGAACTCCGTGGCCTCGGGCGCGAGGCCGGCGGTGTCGACCGTGACCCGAGGGTGAGAACGCTCGGCGAGGCGCTGCAGCGCCTCCGCCTCGTCCCAGATGATGCCGAAGTACTGGCAGACCTGATGCACGAAACGCAGGTTCGGCCGGCCGCGATGGCCGTGCTCCAGGGCCGAGAGATAGGCCGGCGAGACGCCGAGGCCGGCGGCCATCTCCTTGAGGGTGATGCCGCGCTCGGCGCGCAGCGCGCGCAGCTTCAGGCCGAAAGGGGTCACGACCCGTACAGCGCGCGCGATTTGTGCCAGTCCTCGATCGACTGCACGGGGTATTCGTCGAAATGCTGCTCGCCGGCGCCGGCCGGCACGCTCACCCAAGCCGGCTTGGAGCCCAACATGATGTGACAGCGCTCGGCGGGCGCGGGCAGCGGCGTGTCGATGGCCGAGGCCATCGGATAGACCCAGGCGGGCCAGCGCGGATCGCTGAGATACAGGGCCGAACCGCAGTGCTTGCAGAAGTGGCGCCTGGCCTCGGAGAGCGTGCCGTCGTCGAGCCGCGCCCGATAGACGCTCATGTCCTGCTCGCCCTCGACATTGAGCGTTTCCGCGTCGCCCATGATGTTGACCGCCGAACCGCCGGCGCCGGTGGTCTTACGGCAGATCGAGCAGTAGCAGTGCATGTAAGGCTGCGGCGTGTGCGACGACAGCGAGAAGCGCACCGCGCCGCAATGGCACGAGCCCTCGAGCTTGACCATAGGATCCTCCGAACCGACGTTAACCGGATTCCAGTTTACGAATGCGGCGCACAGATCGACAGCCCTTTCGGAGCCAGCGCCGCGTCGATAAGAAGGGCGATCGATCAACGGAGACGGACAGCTGCGCCCGTGAGCCAAGCCGCCCAAGAGGAACTGGCGCGCCGGATGCAAGCCGCGGTCGCGCTGCATCAGCAAGGCCGCCTGGCGGAGGCGATCGAGGGCTACCGCGCGCTGCTCGACCGGCGCAACGACCTTGCGCCCGTGCACAACAATCTCGGCGCCGCGCTCTGGGCCGCCGGCCGCGCGGAAGAGGCGATCGCCAGCTACCGGCAGGCGGTCGGCCTGGCGCCGCGTTACGCCCAAGCTCAAGCCAATCTCGGCGCGGCGCTGGCGGACAGCGGCCGGCCGCAAGAAGGCTTCGGACCTCTGCTGCAAGCGACCCGGCTCGAACCGGATCAGAGCAGGCATTGGCAAGCCATGGCGCGGGCCCTGCGCCGCCTGCGCTTCACCGAGGCGAGCCCCGAGGTGCTCGCGGCGCTCGAGGCCTGCTTCGCGCGGGACGGCATCATCCATCAGACGCTGGTCAATCCGGCGCTCTCGCTGCTCACCTTGGACCCGGCGGTTCAGCGCGCGCTAGCCCTCGCCGCGGCGGAGGACGATGAGGCGCTGGCCGCGGCGCTCCCGACAGAGGCGGTCCGAAGCCTGTTCGGCAACCGCTTGCTGCACGCCCTGCTCACCAAGGTGATCATCCCCGACGACGGGTTGGAGACCTTGTTCACGAAACTGCGCCGGCTCTGCCTGGAGGCGATATGCGGCCCAAGCGAGACGCCGTTGCGGCACCTGTTCGAGCAGCAGCCCGCCTTCCTCGCCGCGCTCGCCTGTCAGTGTTTCGCCAGCGACTACGCCTACGCCGAGACACCCGCAGAGACCGAGGCGGCGGAACGGCTCGCCGCCGAAGCCGGCGCCGTGGCCCTGCGGTCGGGCCTGGTCCCCGCGGGTCTGATCGTCGCCGCCATGTACCGCCCGCTCTATCGGCTCGCAGAGGCCGACCAACTGGCGGCGCGCCTTGCCCCGTCCGAGGCCAACGCCGCCCTCCTGCATCGACAGCAGCTCCTCGAGCCGCTCGAAGAGCGGAGATTGGCCGCAGCCATTCCGGCACTGACCGCGATCAGCGATCCGGTGTCAGCAGCCGTGCGCGCTCAATACGAAGAACACCCCTATCCGCGCTGGCAGTCGATCTGGCGCCAGTCGCCGCGACCGATCGCGCGGATCGTCGAAGAGCTGTTCCCGCAGCGCGGATCACTCGATTTCGATCCGCGTCCCCTGAAAGTCCTGATCGCCGGTTGCGGCAGCGGCAAGGCAGTGGCGACCGTTGCCATGCGCTATGCCGAAGCCGACATTCTGGCCGTCGATCTCAGCCGCCGTTCGCTCGGCTACGCGGCGCGGCGGGCCCAGGAGCTCGGGCTGACGGAGGTCCGCTTCGGGCAAGCGGACATCCTGGATCTTGCGACGCTCGAGCAACGCTTTCACATGATCGAATCGATCGGCGTGCTGCACCACATGGCCGATCCGCTGGCCGGCTGGCGGATCCTGGCCGAGCGGCTGGAGCCCGGCGGCTTCCTGCGCCTCGGCCTCTATAGCCGCACCGGACGGCGCCATTTCAGCGCCGCCCGCGCTTTTTTGCAGGCGCGGGGCTTTCCGGCCAGCGAGGCGGGGATTCGCGCCGGGCGCCAGGCCATCCTGGCGCTGGAGGCCGACCGACCCGAGCGCGGGGTCATGGCACAGATGGATTTCTACAGCCTGACCGCTTGCCGCGACTTCCTGTTCAACGTGCAGGAAGAGGTCTTCAGCTTGCCGGAGATCGAGGACGCCTGTGCCAGCTTGGGCCTGGAGCTGCTCGGCTTGGAGATCGCCGATCCCCTGGTCAGGAAGGCTTACGCCGCGCGCTTCCCGGACGATCCGACGATGAGCGATCTGAATTGTTGGGACCGCTTCGAAGCCGAAAACCCCGACACCTTCAGCGGCCTTTACATCTTCTGGTGCCGCAAGCCCTGAAGCCGCTCAGCGCTGGCGGCGGAGCAGGACGTAGAGCGCGCCGTCGCCGCCGTGCTTGGGCTGGGCCGTTTCGAAGGACAGCACCCGCTCGCGCAGCGGCGGCAGACCGAGCCAACGCGGCACCTCGCGCTTGAGCACGCCGCCCGGCCCGAGGCCGCCGGCGCCCTTGCCGAGACCGCGACCGGTGACCACCAGGACGCAGCGCTTGCCGTCGGCCTGGGCCCGGGTGAGAAAGCCGATCAGCACCCGGTGCGCCTCGGCCTGGGTGTGGCCGTGCAGGTCGAGCCGGGCGTCGATCGGCGTCTGGCCGCGCTTCAGACGCTCGGCCTGCCGGCGGTCCAAGCCGGAGGGCGGCTGCGCGGCGGCCGGCGCCGCCTTAGCGGTTAGGGGCACGGGCTTGGCGCGGGGCAGGCCGCTGCGTCGCGCCGGTGGCGCGGACTCTCGTCCTGCCGGAGTCTCGGCGTCGCGCGGCGGCCGCTTCGCCCGATCCTGCAGCGGCTTCATGTCGCTGGTCACGCGGCGCCAGAGATCCAAGTCCTCGGCGCTTAGGCCGGAGGGCGACCGCCGATCGCCCTTGCGATCACGGGGCGGCCTCGCCATCGCCGTCTCCGTCCTCGACCAGGATAATGTGCAGCCGCCGGGGACCATGCGCCCCGAGCTGGATCGTCTGCTCGATGTCCGCCGTGCGCGAGGGCCCGGTGATGAAGTTGACCGTGCGCGGCAGAGTCCCGTTGGCCTGGGCGGCCCGCAGCCGCGCCCAGGCGTCCTCGTAGGGCCCGACGATCTGCGAGGCCTTGAGCACCACGACGTGGTTGTCGGGCAGAAAGTTCAGCGTAACCGGCCCCTGCGGCCCGGACAGCAGCATCAAGGTCCCGGTCTCGGCGACCCCGGCGAAGGCGCCCGTCAGGGAGACTTCGTCCGACGCCTGGGCAATACCCGTCTCGATGGTCAGCAGCGGCTGCTCATCCCAAGCCAGTTCCGCCAGCAGCGGGTTCGGTGCCATGCGCACGTGGGCCGGCAGATTTTGATCCTTGAGATAGCGGGCCAGGGCTTCGGGCACCGCGCCGAGCTCGTCGACGCGGTCCACCGTCGCCGCGACCTCCTCGGCCTGCGTGACGAAGAGATCGACCTGGTCCGCATGATCGAGCCGTGCCCGGGCCGGCTCTGGGCCTCTCGGCGGATTCTCGAGACGTTTCTCAAGGGCAGCGCGCTTGGTCTCGTCGAGCGGCCCCCGCTTCAGCGAGCGTTGGATGGAACCAAGGACTTGGTCGCGGGCGCTGGTCATCAGCCTCGAAGCTCTGGGATGCAGCCGAATCCCCTCGCCCCTCGAGGGAGAGGGGACGTTGCTACGCGCCCGCCACCAAACTCAGACAGTCTAGCTCTCACCGCTGCCGCTCCGCCCAAAGCTGCTGAAAAGTCTTGCCTTGGGGCGCCGGGAAGTCCCGGTGGTCGGTCCAGCCGCTCGCCAGCGGCAGACGGC
>JAKSDN010000307.1 GCA_022360075.1 Kiloniellales bacterium
ACCTACAGCCGGCGCCGCCATGGTTTCTTCGATAGCCACGGCCGCCGTCTCAGCCTTCCGCTCAACCACTATGTTTATGGGCCCGGGGGCAACATCGGTGCCGCCGCGACGGCGCAGCGCAGCCGGAATGGCTCCTAACGAAGCGGCGTCCCAAGCCAACCTTCACGACATGTGACTAGTGGTTCAATTCCGACACTTGAGTCCGATGAAATTGGATCAAGTGTCGACCAGAATTGAACCCAAACAAAAAGTTACCTAGTGGAGCGGCCCGACATTCCGGGATCGGAATGTTGGAGTCGTACCACTAGAGAGCCGCTTGCCGCGGCCAGGGCCTTGCTGGAATGCAGGACCGCTAGTTCTCCGCTGCCATCTGCTTGGGCGGCGGGGCTTCCTGCGGCTCGGCGTAGAACATGCGCTCGCCTTCGATGCGCTCGGCCGCCTGCCGCAGTCGAACGCGCACCGAGCCACCTTCCTGCTCGGCCGTGCGCTGAGCCTCATGCAACTCGCGCGCCATCTGCTCGTCCCAGGGCAGCTTGTAGGCGCGGGGATCGGAGGCGCCCTCGCGGTCGATCCAAATGTAAATCGCCACGTCCTCTTCCATCTTGGCGGCGATCACTTTCGTCTCTTCGCTGATCGGCGGCGACCATTCGACGAGCACCGGCTTGGGTCGGCTCAAGAGATCGACGACGGTCAGATAGGAAAGCGGCAGAAACACCGCTACCAAGGCGAGGGCGAAGAGCTTCCACCGCCGGCCCCTGCCCGACCAGATCGCGATGTTGGCGAGCGCCGCGACGATCGCGCCCAAAACGACGAACCAAGGCACGAGCTCGGACATCAGGACCCACTCCTCAAGGCGGTTGGCAGGTCGTGAACGCTGCCGGGCACCAGGCGCGCCCTCTCGTCGATCTCGAAGCGGAAGGCCGTCAGCTCCTGGCCCTCGTGCAACAGATCGACCTTTTTCGAGAGGATCTCACGGGCGGATTCCTGCGGTGCGCGCTTCAGGCTGATCGCGATCGACACCGGGACCGGATAGATGCCGGCCTTGTTTCGATAGAGGTGCACGTTGATCGCGTAGGGCCCCTCGGGAATGCCGCGGCTGTAGGTGACCTCGTAGTTCAGCTTCGTGAAGTCGCCCTGCAGGCCGAGGTCGTCCCGCAGAAGGTTGAAAACGGTGCCGCCCTTGTTCGAGTAGCCGACGGGTCGATGATCCATGGCCTGAACCCAGAGATCGACGTCGGCATCGACCTCGTCGGGCCAACGGATCTCGACGATCAGGTTTCCGGGATTCGGCCGATCGACCTGATCTTTGGTCGGCGGATTCAGATGCGGCAGGAGCAGCAGGACGATCGCCACGAAGCCGGCCAGGGCCAGCATGATGACATCGCGAAATACCGTATCACTGCCGTCCGCCTCTAGGTGATCAAGACCTTGCATTGACTTCACCGAACTCGATGAGACCGGTGATCAGCTTGACCGTGCCGCCGGTCAGAAGCTGATGGTTGGCCAAGAGCCAGATGTTGAGGATGGCGCCGACCAACGTCGTGTAGAGAGCCGTCGACATGCCGTCGATCATCGTCGAGACCATCGGCGCGATCGCCTTGACGTTCGAGGCCTGCTCCGGATCGACACCCGACAGGGCGATGACGAAGCCGATGACCGTACCGATGAGGCCGAGCAGAACAAGGCTGTTGGCGGCCTGTCGGACCATGGCGATCCGTTGGGTCAGCTTGAGGCGCAGGGCCGAGGCCAGCAACCCTCGTCCGTCGCCATCGGTGCCGCGCAGCAGCGAGATGTACTCGGCGGCCTTGGAGGGCACCAAGGGATCGAAGTTGCGCAGCTTGTCGAGCTCGTGACTGGTCTGCCAGATCCGCACGCCGCAAAAAACCAGCCCGAGCAGGAAAACCATGAAGATGCCGACAGAAAGATAGGTGCGGTCGGCGGCAATCACCTCGTGCACGAAGCCCAGGGAGTAAGCGACGCCCAAGAGGGCGAAGGCCAGGACGTTCAAGAGCGCGAACCGCATCACGAGAAGGGAGCGGTGCTCGTCGCGGGCGTCGCCTTTGACCCGCGCCAAGATCCAGGCGATATGCGCCTGGCCTCCGCCTTCTCTCTGCTTCTTGTCGAACGAATGCCGCTCTTCGGCTTCCGAGTTTGGATATGCCTGTACTACGTCGACCATGGCCGGCTCTCCCGGTTCCCCAAGCCCGGCGGGTCTGCTGCCAGCGTTCCTGCGCGGTAGGCTGGCGGACGCTCGACCGCTAGAGAATTGCGGTCCCCACGGGCTCCGGACTATTCACACGGCCGCCCTGACAACACGACTCGAAGTCGAATCCGACGGGGCGGCCAACAAGCAGCCTGGCCCACTTCGGTTAATAATCGTTTACCTAAACGTTGACGAATTGCGACCTGGCAGGCGATCGGCAGAGGTCAGATCCGTCCGGCGGGCTCAGCCGGTCCTCGCCATCAAGCGTTCAATGAAGCGCTTCTGGTCGTCGTTCAGATCGATGTAGCGCGCGCCGAGCTCGCCGCGCTGGGAGGAGACTCGCGTGATCTCGATCTCGATCGACTCGCCGAATTCGTCGTCGGTCAGGAAGCGTAGGGAGGCCCGTTCGCCGCGGCCCGGCCCGAAACCGCCATCGAACAGCATTTGAAGCTTGCCGCTGCCCAGGCCGCCGAGGCTGATGTCGGTCACGGTCACCGGGACCTGATCGAGCAAGGCAGGCAGCATGACCCCAATCCTGGGGTGCTTGCGACGCTCCTTCACGATCGTGTCACTGTGCGGTTCCATATCGCTTCCCTCGCAGGTTTCCTGGCGCTCCAATGAGCACGCCGGCCGGCTTCCGAGCGCCGGCTTCGTGCGGCTCAGCGGCGCCGACGCAACATCTGCACCAGATCCCAAGCCGCGAACACGAGCTGGTTCGGCGGCTGCTTGCGGCAGTAGTCGTCGATCCATTTCAGAAGGTAATCGCCGTCCTGTCGTTCGCTGACGTCGAACTCCTTGTGGACGAACTGGTTGTAGGCCGTGATGTACCCGGCAACCCACATCTCGCTCTGCGATGCCGAGGGATTGCCTTCCTGCCGGTCGGCAAGCCAGCGCTCGCAGGTCAGATTGCCCGAGCCGAAGACGCGGAACTGACCGGAGGCATCCGCCGACTCCGCGGCGGCGCCGAAACCCATGCCGGCGATCAGCACGACGGTCAGCGCGACCGCAGAGATCAGGAGACGACCGCTGGACCTGCCGGCCCCGGCCCACCGACTTCTCAGCGCGTCGCCCGCGTCTCTTCCGCCCTTCTTGTCCACGATCGTCCCACCTTCGCTCCAGCCGCCGAAAGGCGCATCGAGGCTGGCGCTGAATGTCCTCGATACACGCCCTTGGCGCTTTGTCGCCTCTATAGGCGGCATGTATTGAAAATGCTTTAACCAAGTCCCGCCTCGACCTCGGCCCAATCTCGCGCAAAGCCGCAGCCGCGAAGCCTCGGGCGAAGGATCGTCTTCCATGCGGTGCGGAACACACCGGCGACGGCGCGTTAACCCTGTCTCTCAAGCGCATCTCAACGCCGCTGGCTTAGACTGTCGAGTTCCGGTCAATGGAGGTGACGATGCGTGCGAAGGCTCTGGCGCTGGTGCTGAGCATGGCGATGCTTCTCGCCGGCTGCGCCCAGATGCGGCTCGATGAGAGCAAGAAATACCCCATCACCGGTGCTGCGGCCGCCGCGACGGCGGGCGTTGCCATCGGCACGGGTCTCGGCGACCCGATCGCTGGTGCTCTAGTCGGCGGCGTGATCGGCGCGGTCGCCGGTCTGATCTATGCCGAGTACTGGAAGGACGAAGTCGAAGGTCCCAGCCCTGCCACCGTCGACGGCAATCAATAGTCCTTCGCCGCAATCCGCGCGATCGCGCTCAACGGCCGCCCAAAAACGAAAGCCCGCCGATCCGGACGGAAAGGCGGGCTGCCTCGTTCTAGTGGTTCGACTCCGACATTCCGATCCCGGAATGCCGGGCCGCCCCACTAGATAACTCTTTGTTTGGGTTCAATTCTGGTCGACACTTGATCCAATTTCATCGGACTCAAGTATCGGAATTGAACCACTAGCGGCAGGGTTCGGGTGGCCGCCCTAGGACTGGATCTCCCAGCTCCCGTCTTCCTTGCGGCAGGCCGTGCCGTAGCCTTTTTCGGTCTTGCCGCTGACGGTGACCGTCTGCTCGAACTCTCGACAGTACTGGCCGCTCGAGGCCTGATAGGTCCGTACCGGCGTCACCGTGCCCGAATTGCCGCTGTCCGGGTTGTTCCAGGCCACCGTCGTGCCGCTCTTCTGGGTCTCCAGCGACTGCTGGGTAGTATGGACCACTTGCTGCTGATCCTGGCAAGTCAGGGCCTTGCCGACCTGATTGCCGACCAGACCGCCAACCAACACGCCTGCCCCGGTAAAGGCGAGCTGGCCGGTCCCGCTGCCGAACTGAGAGCCGACGAGGCCGCCCAGCGCCGCGCCGCCCAGGGTGCCCAGCAAGGCGCCTCCGCTCCAGTTGCTGCAGTCCTGTGCCGCTTGGACGCCACCGCCGCTGAGGCCAACCACCATTGCGGCTGCCGCTGCGATCATTGTGATTCTGCGCTTCATAACGCTCCCCCTTAGACGCGATTGACTGCTTGGCCGTGCTCGGCGACACGCTCCCGTTCGTCGCCATCGGCCGCTGCGTAAACGCCGGACTCGGTTGTGATCGCCAGCACCAGAGGCAAGAAGACGATCCCCACGAGGATCATCAAAGCGCCAAGCGATAGCGAATCCAATCCCATCAGTCCGGCTCCTCATTCTCGATGCTGAGGAAAACGTGGGCGCTCCAAGGCCGGAGCCTAGTGATGGGCATCACAAGGAAAGCAGAAAGGCTTGAAGGGAAACAGGCCAGGACCGTACAGAGTTTGCTATTTCAATGGCTTATGGACCGAAGTGGTAAGAGTGGCAAAAGTCCGGGCGAGAATAGATCGGCGTTCTGCGGCAGGATCGGCGAGAGGCTTGGAGCGCTGGACAAACAGCCTGCGTGCTTCGAGACGCGCTCTGTCGAGCGCTCCTCAGCATGAGGAGCAATCTTAATGCCAGCAAAGGCCTTCCTCATGCTGAGGAGCCCCAAAGGGGCGTCTCGAAGCACGCACCCCAGCGCTGCAGCCAAGATCGGAAAGCGCCACCACCGCTCGATCCTGCCAACACGGACCGGACTTCTGCCCTTCTTACGAGTAGTTGGCGGACAGCAGAGCGGAAGGGAGGACCTTCCCATCAGCCTTGCTGCTGCTGCTCGAACTCGCGCTTGGTCATGATGTTGACGAGGATACCATCGACCTCGTCGCCGCCGAGGACCCGCTGGGCGACGGCCATGAGGCGTTTCCTCAAGATCAGTCTCGCGTGCTCGTGCTCCAGCATGATCCGCCGGGAATAGAGCGCGTGCAGCTCGGACCGGAAGGCGTCCTTGAGCTGGAGATTGGAGTAGAAGGCCGCGCGACGGCCTTCGCTGGTCTTGAGCTCGAGGATGATGGTGAAGGTCAGATGTTGGATGACCCTGCCATCGCGGATGACCGGCATGACGAGGGGGTCGAAGTCGACGAAGACCCGCACCGGCGGGTTATCCTCCTCCTCTTCGACGACCACCTCCTCGGCGGGCGGCTCGCGCAGCAAGAACCACCAGGCGGCGCCCCCGCCCCCGCCGGCGACCACGAGCAGACCGACGATGATGATCAGGATCTTCACGACACCTTAACCTTGCCCCAGCCGCCGACTCGCCGCGCAAGCGAGCTTCATCCGTCACTCGACATAATAACTTCTCTATTTCAATGAGTTGTTAACGGATCGACGATGGCGGCAAGGCCTCGGCGGGGCACGCCCGGCTCAGAAATGCGACCACCCCCGGCGCTCCAGCGGCAGCTCGGCGCCGGAGTGGTCGACGACCGTGACCCCCTGCCCGGCCCGCAGGGACCCAATCGGCGTCAGGGCCAGCGAGAGGCCGGCGGCCAGGCGATCGACCGCCGGCGCTGCGTCGGGCCGGACCGCGAAGGCCAGCTCGTAGTCGTCGCCGCCGGTCAGGAGAGCCCCCAGAAGGGCCGGGTCTTCCGCGACGGCAGCCTGCGCGGCCGGCGAGAGCGGCACCCGCTCGGCTTCGATGGCGGCGGCAAGACCCGACTCCGCGGCAAGATGGCCGACGTCCGCCACCAGGCCGTCCGAGACGTCGATCGCCGCACGGGCCAGCCGATCGCGCGCCAGCGCCGTGCCAAGCGCCAGGCGCGGTCGAGGCCGGCGATAGCGCTCGATCAGCGCGGCCCGCGCCTCGGCGCCCAGCCCCGTCAAGCCACCTTGCTGCAGTTTCAAGCCAAGGAAGGAATCACCGATCGTGCCGGAAACGTAGAGCCGGTCGCCGGCCTGGGCACCCTTGCGCCGCAGGGCCTGGCCGGCCTCGACCGTACCGAGGGCCGTCAAGGACAACACCACCTGCTCGCCGCCGCAGGTCGTGTCGCCGCCCAGCAGCGAGAGGCCGAAATTCTGCTGGTCGCGCGCCAGCCCGGCGGCGAAGGCGGACATCCAGGCCTCGGTATCGACCGCCGGCAAGGTGACGGTGACCAGATAGCCGAGCGGCTCGGCGCCCATGGCCGCGAGATCGGAAAGGTTCACCCGCAGCAGCTTCTGCGCCACGAGATCGGGCGGGTCCGCCGGCAAGAAGTGAACGCCGGAGACCAGGGCATCGGCGGTGAGCACGAGCTCGCGGCCCGGGGGCAGCGAGAGCAAGGCTGCGTCGTCGCCAAGGCCCAGCGCCCCGGGCGCTTCGCGCGCCAAGGGACGGAGGTACTCGCGGATCAGGTCGAATTCACCGAGCACTGAAAGCAGCCTTAGACGGCGCCTGCCATCCTCGTCAGAGCGTCGTCGCTGCCGTCGAATTCTTCAGGACGCAGAATCCGGGCAATGCGGTCGAGGATACCGTTGGCCATGCCTGGCTCCTTGCCGGTGAAGAAGGCATGGGCC
>JAKSDN010001095.1 GCA_022360075.1 Kiloniellales bacterium
CGGTCGCGCAGTCGCGGCGCCAGGCCGCGGGCGGCCGTCATCAGGCCCTCGGTGCCCTCGAGGCAGCGGTCGATGACTTGGCGCAAGCCGGCCGAGGAGCGCGGCTGGTCGAGCGCGGCGAGCGTCACGCCGGCCTCGGCCATCCAGTCTTGCGGCAGATAGACGCGATCAAGGTTGCGGTAGTCGTCCTGGCAGTCCTGCAGGTGATTCAAGACCTGAAGCGCGCTGCACAGGGCGTCGGAGGCCGGGTAGTCGCCGGGATCCTCGCCATGCAGGTCGAGCAGGTAGCGGCCGACCGGGTTGGCCGACTGCTCGCAGTAGCCCATGAGGTCGGGCCAGTCGTCGTAGCGCAGCTTGGTGGCGTCGCGCTTGAAAGCGGCGATCAGGTCGACGCAGTGCCGGGTCGTGATCCCGGTCTCGATCAGGCTCTCGCGGATCCGGTAAGCCGTGACCAGCGCCGGGTCGCCCTCCGCCTCGCCGACGACCGCCTTCTCGAAGCGGTCGAGGCGCGCGACCTTGTCGTCCGGGGCGAGCGCCGGGTTGTCGGCGATGTCGTCGATCGCCCGGGCGAAGGCGTAGAACCTCGCGACGTGTGGGCGGAGCCGGGCCGGCAGGAGAAAGGAGCCGACCGGAAAATTCTCGTCGTCGGCGCCCTTGCCCGAAGGCGTTTCGACACCGGCAGGATCTGCGGCCTTGTCGAGGAGCGGCGAAGGCGCCTGTGGTGTCGATGTCAGAGTCATGTCCCTCGGGCGTCCGCCTGCGGCCAGGGTCTCTCTCGTCTCGCTGGGCACTTTGCGGCTTCGACGCGCTGCGATCGCTTAGCCCGCGCCCGCAACCTCGGCCCCGGCAAGACTAGCGGCTGGCCGTGCCCCCTTCCAGACCGTCTATGGTCATGGCCCCGCTGAAACCCTGACCCGACGTCACGCGGCCCTTCCGGCGCCCGCCTGGGCCGGGCTCGGTCTTGGTTCAAACGCGAAAAACGTAGCTCTCGCCCTCTTCGCGTTCAATGTCCGGCGGAAAGTTGGCGCGCTTCTCGGCGAAGTAGCGCTCGCGGTGATCGCCCTCGCTCGCGCGGTTGTAGGTGACGTAGAGCACGCGGCGGGGACTTTCCGTCAGGTTGGGGCCCGAGCGGTGCGGGGCGTAGGAGTCGAAGAACATGGCATCGCCCGGCTTGGTCGGGCAGGCGACGAAGTCCATCTCCGCCATGGCCTCCTCGCTCAGCGGCTCCCAGAGCGCGCCGACGAGGCCCTTGTCATGCCAGCCGGCCACGACCTCGAGGCAGCCGTTCTCCGGCGTCGACTCGTCGATCGAGACCAAGGCGGTGATGTAGAACGAGGCGTAGTCGTTCCAGCCGGCCTGCGCATCCTGGTGCGGCTTGAAGCCGTCGCCGCCGGGCATCTTGAAGTTGATCTTCTCCTTGAACAGCGCGGCCGGCTCGCCGAGCAGCTCGGCCGTGGCCTCGGCCATGCGCCCGCCGGTGAAGAGCCCTTCGAAGCCGGCGTGAAAGCCGGTGAAGTACTCGATGCGCTGGACCACCTTGTGGCCGGGCGCGCGCAGGTCGTCCTCATAGTAGACCATGTGGGCACCCGGCGTCTCCTGGCGGGCCTTGAGCTCTTCGGTCCAGGCGGTGATCTCGGCCATCTCCGCCGGGCCGTAGAAACCCGGCACGAAGACGAAGCCGTCGCGTTTGAAGGCGGCGATCTGCTCGGCGCTCAGAATGCCCGAGGCCTTCTGTTGTATCGCGTGCATGTCGTTCCTTGCCTAACCTCGTTGTCGTTCGATCTCGACCGCCGTTTCGACGCTCTATAGCAAAGTCAGGCGGCAGCGTCGCGCGTCAGTTGATCGAAGCGCGCCAGATACAGCCTTTTGGCCTCGTCCGGCGGCCAGGTCTCGAGTCGGGCCTCGGCCGCCGGCAGCGACTCGAGGGCGCGCGGCCGGCCGAAGAACTTGCGCGCCTCGGCCTCGCCGAAGCCGGCGAGCTGCGTGGCCTCCAGATAGGCCGCCGCGCGGTCGGCCCGCTTGATCAGGACGCCGACCGTCGCGGGCAGTTCAGCGGGCAGGCCGAAGCGCAGATGAACCGCCGTCAGCAGACGCCGCTCGAGTGCCTTATAGTCGGTGCCGACCGCGGCCTTGAACGGCGTGATCAGGTCGCCGACCACGTATTCCGGCGCATCGTGCAGCAGCGCGGCCAAGCGCCATTTGGGGACTAGGTCCGCCTTAAACAAGCCTGCCAGGCGCTCGACGAGAAGGCAGTGCTGCGCCACGGAGAAGGCCCAGTCGCCCGTCGTCTGGCCGTTCCAGCGGGCGACCCGGGAGAGTCCCTGGGCGATGTCCTCGATCTCGACGTCGAGCGGCGAGGGATCGAGCAGATCGAGCCGGCGGCCCGAGAGCATGCGCTGCCAGGCGCGTTCGTACCTGCGCGCTGCGGGTTTCGCGGAGCGTGCTTGCCGGACAGTTTTGGCTGTCGAGTTCAGTGAGACCCCCGCGCTAGTTGGTCGTCAGTAACGGTCATGACGATTGGACAGCTAGCTTGCGTCCTTCGAGACGCCCGCTGTCGCGGGCTCCTCAGGATGAGGTCTTTTCTCAATGCCACCAAAACTCTACCTCATCCTGAGGAGCGCCCCCAAGGGCGCGTCTCGAAGGACGCACTATGGTGATGCAGCAAGTGTCGCCGTGTAAATCCGGCGAAACTCTGACGACTCAATGCCGCAGGTTCGGCAGCACCTGTTGCGCGATCCAATTGCGCACCTCGGCCTGGCGGATGTCCGCGCTGGTGACGTCCTCGTCGATGCCGAGCAGCCAGGCGAGGTCCTTGCGGCCGGGGTCCTGGTGCAGCGCCTCGAGCTTGTCGACGTAGTCCTGCGCCGCCTCGAGGTCGCCGAAGAAGCCCATGCGGGTCAGCTTCTCCTTGCGGCAGTAGGTCAGGCGCGCCAGTTCGTGCAGGTCGTACTCGGGATGGTACTGCACGGCCCAGAACACGCCGCCCTGGTGCACGACCGAGACCGCCTGCATGTGCGAGTGGTCGTTCGAGGCCAGCAGGACCGCGCCGGGCGGCAGGTGGGTGATCTCGTCCTCGTGGCTGATGAAGGCGTCGAACACGCTCTTCTTGCCCTGGAACAGCGGATGGGCGCGGCCCTCCGGCGTCAGGCTGATCTTGCGGCCGATGCCCATCTCGCGGCCCTTGGGGCTGGCCGCGCCGAGCCCGCCGGCCGCCACCACGGCGATCTGCGCCGCCCAGCAGCTCCCGAAGCTCGGCACCTTGGCGGCGAAGGCTGCCTTGGCGAAGGCGACCTGCGGCTCGACCCGCGCGTCCTCCGCATAGATGGTCAGGCTCGAGCCGGTCCAGGCGATGCCGTCGTACTGGCCGATGTCGGCGCCTTCGGGCAGGGCCGAGTCCGGATCGGCCGGGTAAACGATATCGGCCTCGGCGCCGGGCAGGCATTGCGCCAGCATCTGTGCGTAGAGCTCGCCGGCCGGCGTCGCGCCGCCGGCGCGCAGCTCCTCGCGCCCGGCCCGGGCGTAGCCGTCGACCACCAGGAAACGGGGATTGGCGCCCATGCTCGCTATCTCCCGCTCAGGCCGTCGCCAGGCGTTCGAGAGTCCCGGGCAGCTCGGCCGCGTGCGCGCAGATCGCGTCGGCCGAGCTCTCGGCGCTGCCGCGGTCCTTCACCGCGGTGAAGAGGACCGCCTTCATGCCGAGGGCCTGCGGTCCCTTCACGTCGTTGTGGTCGCGGTCGCCGATGTGGACCATGCGCTCGAAGGGCACGCCGTCGAGCGCCCGCGAGGCCGCCTCGAACATGCTGCGATGCGGCTTGGAATGGCCGACCTCGTCGGAGAAGGCGAAGCCGGAGAAGTGGTCCTTGACGCCGTGCAGCGCCAGCAGCTCGCGCAGGCAGTGTCCCGGCGAGACGATGGTGTCGGAGACGATGCAGAGCTTGTAGCGCTGGGCCAGGCTGGCGACCGCGTCGGCGATACCCTCGACGGCGTCGGGCGCGACCTCGAGCTCCATGCGTTCGTGCGCCCGCGCCAGGGCCTCGAAGCGCTCGGGCGCGAGGCTGCGGCCCAGCCCTTCGAGCAGCACCGACAATCGCTCCTGGATCGTCCAGGTCACGTGCTGGTCGTGCCAGACCTTGTTGAAGGCGGCATCGGCGACGTCATAGGCCTGGGCGACGGCATCATGGTCGATCGGCGCCGAGGCGTCTTCGTTCAGGGCCTCCCAGACCAGGTGGCGGCGCGCTTCCCTCTTCGGCCGCAGCCCCTGGGCCACGCGCCGCGGCTCGTCGGAATCGTCGCGGATGATCGTGTCCCAGAGATCGAAGGTGACCGCCTCTATCATGCCCTTGCTACCCCCTTTGCCCCAATCGCGGCGGGACCTTATCGCCGGGTCACGAGCGGGGCAAGATGCGGCCTGCCAGCCGGGAGGTCATGGGCCGAGGCGCTCGGCGGCGAGCGCGGTGCCCTCGATGCGGGCACGGATCTTGGCGAAGGCGATCTCGCGGGCGGTGGAGACGTCGTCGCCGAAGGGCGAGAAGCCACAGTCGTCGGTCGTGCCCAGGTGCGAAAGCGGGATGAACTCGGCCGCCTCCAGGATGCGATCGCACACGGTCTCGGCGCTCTCGACCGCCGGGTCGATCGGGTCGATGACGCCGACGAAGACTCTCTGATCGGGCTTGCGCACCTCCTTGATGATCGCCAGGACGCGCGGCCGGTCTGCCTCGCTCGCCATCTGCACGAAGAAGCTGCCGGTCCGGAACTCGAAGAGATCGGGCAACAGTTCCGCGTAGTCGACGTCCGCGCTATGAGTCGAGTCTTGATCGCCGCCCGGACAGGTGTGGACGCCGATCCGGCCGCGCTCGGCGTCGCTGAAGTGCGACAGCACACGGTTGTTGAGCGCCACGAAGTCCTTGAGCAGAGCGCGCGAGGGGTCGAGCTTGCAGGACAGGCGGCCCTCGGTGAAGTCGATCTGCACGCTCGCCGCGCCGGCCTCGAAGGCGCTGCGGATGTCCTTGACGCACTCGGCGACCAGGTCGTCGATGAAGGCCTCGCGGGGATAGCCCTCGATGCCGTCGGCCGGGTAGAGCAGGCTGAGCGCCGAGGGCGCGATCACTGCCTGCTTGACCGGCCGCTTGGCATGGCGCCGCGCGGCCTCGGTGTAGCTGCCGGCGTAGCAAGTGTAGCGGAACGGTCCCGCCGTCAGGCGCGGGAGCTGGCGCGTGTGGCCGTCGGCGAAGGGGATCACCGCGCCGTCGGGCGCGAGCGTTTCCAGGCCGGCGATGGGATAGCTGGCGAAGCTGGGCTTCGACTGCTCGCCGTCGGTGATCACGGGCGAGCCGGTCGCCTCGAAAGCCTCGATGGTCTCCTTGACCGCGCGCTCGTAGGCTTCGGCCAACGCCGAGTCGTCGATCTTGCCGTCCTGATGGGTGGTCACCGCTGCCATCAGCCAGGCTGGCCGCGGCACGCTGCCGATCGGCTCCGTCGGGATCGTCATGCTGCATTTCCCCTTCTGATTCTTCGTTTTGCTGACAGTAGCGGCTCTGCCTGGACGCCGGAAGCGACGGATTGGTCAGCAGCTCTTCGTGCGAAGTCCGATGGTTTCGAGCGCTCCCCCCTCACCTTGCCTCTCCCCCACTGGAGGGAGAGGCAAGGTGAGGGGGGCTACGCTGGCAGCATTCGATCACTTCTCGAAGATCGAATCGCTCCAATCATCAGGCCTATCCGGCCTTCCCGAGATGAGCACCGTCCGTGTAGCAACGCGCCAGCGCCGCGGAAATCCGCGCGGTGAAGGCGCGTTCCTCGGGCGCCAGGCAGGCATGGCCTTCGGCGGCCGTCTGAAGCTCACGCTCGGCCTCGGCGAGATCTGTCCCGATGCACCGTCCACCGCTGACCACCGCCCTGCCAGCCACGTAAAGCGCGTCGAGATCCCGTCGGGTGCCACGGGCCATCAGCAGCTCGAAGGGATCGAGATCGTCGAGCAGCAGGTCCCGTGAGCAGCGTGACAGATCGAAGACGGCGATATCGGCCGGCACGCCGGTGGCGATGGCACCGCCTCCCCTCTCGCCGTCGATCGCAACGGCACCGTCGCCCGACAGCGCGTTCAAAAAACCGCGCGCATCGAGGCCGTCGGCCGCCTCGCCCTGGTGCAGATAGAAGGCGAGGCGAAAATCGCGCAGTGCGTCGTCGCCGTCGTCGAGCGACATCGCGTCGAGCCCGAAGCCGTAGCGTAGGCCCGCGGACCGGATGCGAGCGAGCGGCGCCAGCCCGGAACGTAGCCGCAGGTTGGAGACGGTGTTGACCGCGAGGGTCACACCGCGTTCGGCGAGCAGGCGGCAGTCGTCCTCGTCGAGCCAGACGCCGTGCGCGACGGTCAGGCGCGGCGAGAGGAAGCCGAGGCCGTCGAGGAAGCGGACGAGGCCCTCCGGATAGATCGAGTCGCTCCAGCGCCGCTGGATCTCGGTCTCCAGCAGGTGCATGTGGATGCGGCGGTCGTGCCGGCGCGAGGCTGCCGCGATCGCGGCCAGGGTCTCGTCGCGGCACCACTGCGGGCCGATCGGGCCGATCTGGACGTGGAAGTCCTCGTCCTCGTGGGCCGCGGCGACGGCCTCGATGGCCGCGAGCTGCTCTTCGCCCGGCACGAATTGGGGGAGGCGCTCGCGCAGCCGCGCCCGGTCGGCTGGGTCGAGGTAGGGTGTCAGCACCTCCGGGCCGCCGTAGGCGACCGCGTTGCGGTCGAAGATCGGGCAGGAGAAAGCGACGCGCAGGCCGACCTCGCGCGCCGCCGCCTTCACGCGTCCGGCGTCCTCGACCAGTTGGTCCGCACGCAGCGCGTTGTGGCAATGCACGGTTGCGCCGATGCCGCTGCGCGCCATGCGGGCGAAGGCGACGCGCGCCGCCAGGTAAGGGTCGACCGGCGGCATGTGGCTTAGCGCCGGGATCCAGAGCTCCAGCGGCCGGTCGAGCGCGCCGAACGCCAGGGTCCTCAGCCCCCAACCGTGGTCGTGGGCGTTGACGAAAGCGGGCAGGGCGACCCGCTTCAACACCGAAGGGTCCGCCACCGGAACGGCCGCGATGGCGGCGATCTCGCGCCCCTTCAGGCGGATCTCCAGGGCATGGCTGGGCGGCGGCGCATCGCAGCCCAGCGCCGCGCCGACGCGGAGCGTCACATCTTCGTCCGGCGCATCCGAGCTCACGCCGCCGGCTCCGACAGGCCGGCGATGCGCCCGATGTCGGCTTCGACCGATTGCAGATAGCCGCAAAGGTGGTCGAGCATCACCGCCGCGGCCGGCGAGGGCTGGCGGTCGGCGCTGACGAAGACGCCGATGCGCAGGGCCCGCAAGGCGGGATGGGCGAGCGGCACGAAGGTCAGATCGCCGGCCGCGATCTCCTGGAGATAGGCCAGCGGCGTGAAGAAGGAGCCGCCGATGCCGTTGAGGATCAGCTTTTTGTGGAACAGAAGCGACTCGCTGGTCGCCATCGGCGTGACCTTGAGCTTGCTCGCGGCCATCTCCTCCTCGATCACCGGCATGGTGTCGGGCAGCCGGACCAGGGGATAGCCGGCGCAGTCGGCGAGGCTCACTTCCGCCCGTTCGGCGAGCGGATGCGAGGGCTTGACGATCAGGCCGAGCGGCGCGGCGATCGAGACCCGGCAGTCCAGGCGGCTCGCGCGCCGCGGCACGAAGCTGATGCCGATGTCGACATCGTCGTTGCGAAGGCCGCGCGTGATCGCGGTCGGCGAGCGCGCTTCGACGGTGCAGGTGATCAGCGGATAGGTGTTCAGGAAGTCGGAAATCGCGTTGGGCAGCACGTCGATCAAGAGGGAATCGATCGCCCAGATCGTCACGCGGCCGCTGCGCAGGCCGCTGAGGGCCTGGATCTCGCCGCGCAGGCTCTCGAAGTCGGACAGCGTGCGGCGGATGTGGTCGAGCAGCAGCCGGCCCGCCGGGGTGAGCTCCACGCCCCGGGGCAGGCGGTGGAACAGCGTCGTGCCGAGGTCCTGCTCGAGCCGGATGATCTGGCGGTTGATCGCCGAGGAGGCGACGTTCAAGCGCTCCGCCGCCCGGCGCATGGAGCCGGTCGCGACCACCGCCTCGAAGTAGCGCAGGACCGGCGCGTGCATGACTGGGTCTCCCGGCGGTGGTGGGATCGAACCGACAACGGGCTCCTCCGTGCTCAAGGCCAACATCCTGTCGCTCCACCCATCAGAGAGTCGGATAGCCCGGCATCAGCGAGACGTCGAAGAGTAGAGGCAACGCCCCCGTGCCGCCAAATGCCAACGTAGACCCGAAAGCAACTCTCAACGGCAGATGTTGGTGGTCGCGGAGCCTGCTAAGCAAGAGGCAAGGATCAATCCGATCAGGTGGAATTACATCTTAAAGTTGCGGTGATGGAACTGCGGCAATACCACCAAGCGTCCTTCGAGACGCCTGCTAAAGCAGGCTCCTCAGGATGAGGGAATTTCGTCATGCCACAAAGACTTCACTTCATCCTGAGGAGCGCCCGACAGGGCGCGTCTCGAAGGACGCTTGGTGGTATTGCCGCGCTCCGCGTGTTCTTCTGCGATCTCTCGGCAGGCCCTAGGGACTTTCTTGTTCCGGCTGCGCCTTGGCTTCACATCTAGTCCGCTGTCGCCCGCGCGGCGATCTCGGCCACGACCGGGTGGTCCTTATCGCTGGGCTCAACCTGTTTCGCGCCGCCGGGCGCGCCGTAGCCGGAGATCGCCGGGCCGAAGAACTCGGCGTTGATCTCGACCCACTTGAGCGACTCCATCGGCAGGTCGTTCTCGTCGTAGATCGCGGCCACCGGGCAGACGGTCTCGCAGAGGCCGCAGGCGATGCACTCGTCGGGATGGATGTAGAGCATGGCGCCGCCGGTGTAGATGCAATCGACCGGGCAGAAGTCGATGCAGGAGCCGTCCTTCACGTTCACGCAGGGCTCGGTGATGACGTAGGTCATGCGGTGCGGCGAGGTCTGAGGTGATGGACGCGGGTGTTTGGCTGATCAGGTGGCGACAGCCAGCGATCCTCACGCTTCGACAGGCCCAGCATGAGGGGAGATATCGTATCTTAGGGCTGCGCCCCTGTGCCCTCATCCTGAGCCTGTCGAAGGTTGAGGATCGCTCGGCCTTGCCGCTTCGCGAAGCCGACGAGCGGGAGGGTAGCGCCCGCCTCACCGCCCGCTCCAAACCGGCGCGCGCTTCTCGGCGAAGGCACGTAGGCCCTCCGCCCGGTCCTCGCAGGCGAGCGCGGCGGAGAGCTCGGGCAGGCGCTGGGCCAGGGCGTCGTCGAGCCGGAGATGGCCCGTGCGCCGGGCCACGGCCTTGATCGCGCGCAGGCAGGCCGGGGCGCAGGCCAGCACGTCGGCGAGCCAGCGCTCGACCGCCGCGTCCAGCTCGGCGGCCGGCACGACCTCGTTGAGGAAGCCCCAGCTCAGCGCCTCGGCGGCGCTGAAGCGGCGGCCGGTGAGCAGCACGCCCATAGCCTGGTGCAACGGGATCTGGCGAGCGAGCGCCGCCATGCCGCCCTCGAGCGGCATGAAGCCGACGCGCGGCTCGGGCAGGCCGAAGCTCGCGTGCTCGGCGGCGATGCAGATGTCGCAGCCGAGCAGCATCTCGAATCCGCCGCCCAGGGCGTGGCCGTTGATGCGTGCGATCACCGGCTTCGAAAAGCCCACGCGTGCCGCGATCCCGCCGAAGCCGTCGGGCCGCGAGCGGTGCCAATAGGCCAGGCCTTCGTCGCCGCCCTCCGCCTCCGCAGCGTCGGATTGCGCCTTGGCAGCCTTGAGGTCCGCGCCGGCGCAGAAGGCGCGCTCGCCGGCGCCTGTCAGCACCACGGCCCAGACCTCGTCTCGCGCCTCGATCTCGCGCCAGATCTCCTCGAGCCGCGCCTCGCTCGCCGGGTCGATCGCGTTCAGGCGCTCAGGACGGTCGATGGTCACCCGCGCGGTGTGACCGTCGAGTTCGAGGCGGACCGTCACTCGATCACCCCGCCGTCTTTGAGCCGCGCGATCTCGGCCGGCTCGTAGCCCAGCTCGGCTAGGATCTGGGCGGAGTGTTCGCCCAGGCCCGGCGGCGCCTGACGGATCGCCAGCGGCGCGCAGGACATATGCACCGGCTGGCCCAGCACGCGCATCGAGCGTCCGCCCGGCAGCGGGCAGTCGACCACCATGCCGTTGACCGCGGTCTGCTCGTCGTCCAGCGCCTCCGCCAGCGTCTTGACCGGCGCGCAAAGCAGATCCTGCTCTTCCAGGCGCGCCAGCCAATGGGCCGTCGTGTTTGTCTTGAAGGCTTCGCGGAAGCGGGTCTGGATCGTCTCCCGGTGTCGCCGCTGGCTCTCTAGATCGGAGTAGGTCGGCGAGAGGTCCTCGATCTCCAGCGCCGCGCAGATGTCGCGCAGCGGGTTCTCCTTGAAGGCGCCGACCAGCACCAGCGCGCCGTCCGCGGTCTCGAAGACGCCAGTGAGGGGCATGGCACCCCAGTTGAGGTCCTCGCCCTGATTGAGCCAGGCCGCGGCTTCCTGCATCTGCATGGCGAGCATGGAGTCGTAAAGCGAGACCTCGACGCGCTGGCCGCGCCCCGTTTTCTCGCGCTGGAGCAGGGCGGCCAGGATCGCCTGCACCATGTGCATGCCCGCGGTGTAATCGCAGAGCGTCGTCGCGTAGATCGTGGTCGGTGTCTTGGGATCGGACTTGCGCGCCATCACGCCGCTCATGGCCTGGGCCAGCACGTCCTGGCCGCCCTTGTGCTCGTAGGGGCCGGAGGAGCCGAAGCCGGTGCCCTCGGCATAGATCAGCCGCGGATTGGCGGCGCTCAAAGTCTCGTAGTCGAGGCCCAGGCGCGCCATCACGCCGGGCCGGAAGTTGTTCACCACCACGTCGGCCGAGGCGATCAGATTCTGCACCACCGCCCGGCCCTCGTCGCTGCGCAGATTGATCGAGAGGCTGCGCTTGTTGCGGTTGAGGCTGCAGAAGATCGCGTTGCCCGGCATGCCCTCGTCCGCGGGCACGACCAGGCGCGAGAGGTCGCCGGCGCCGGCGCGCTCGACCTTGATCACGTCGGCACCCATGTCGCCAAGAGTCTGGGTCGCGCTCGGCCCCATCATGACTTGCGTGAAGTCGACCACGCGCAGGCCCTCGAGCGGCGCCGGCCCGGTCTCGGGCGTTTCGGATCGGGCCGAAGACATCGTGACCACG
>JAKSDN010000371.1 GCA_022360075.1 Kiloniellales bacterium
GCGAAATCGCCCTTGGCGAGGAAGGGCCGCAGCTTCTTCAGGTGCGCCGAGATGAAGGGCTCGCCGGCCTTGCCCGGCACCAGTGTGAAGTGAGTCGAGACGATCCAGCCGCCCGCCGCTCGCACACTCTCCGCTAGAGGCCCGACTCGGGCCGGCAGCGCCGCGATCGCCGGCGCGCTCTGCCCGGCCCGGCCGTAAGCGCCCTCCGGGTGCAGGAAGTCGTTCTGCAGATCGACGAGCACCAGGGCCGTGCGGGCCATCGCCAAGTTCGATTCAGGCATCGTCGCTCTCGCTGCCGCGGGTGATGATGAGGTTGCCGAAACCATCGACTCGGCCCTGTAAACCCGGATCGACGAAGATCGTCGTGTCGTTTTGCTCCAGCAGGGCCGGCCCCTCGATCACGGCGCCCGCCGGCAGGTCGAGGCGCTCGCAGACCGGTGTCTCGATCCAGCCGTTGTCGACCCAGGTCCGTCGCGTGCCGCTGCGGCAGTCTTCGACCGACTTGCCGGCGGGCGGGGCGAAGACCTTGAGGTCGAAACCGGGCCGGCGGCCGACCACGACGACACGGTAGTTCATGACTCGCACCGCGATGTTCTCCAGCAGCCGGCCGAAGGCGTGCCGATAGGACTCCTCGAAGGCCTCCAGCACCGCTTCGCGGGTCAGGCCTTCGCCGGGAATCGTCACGGGCACGACCACCGTGTGGGTCTGGCCGACGTAGAGCATGTCGAGCTCGAACTGGCGCTCGACGCGCTCGAAAGCGACGCCCGCGCGTTCCAGCAAGCCCTCCGTCTCTTCGGCGACCGCGGTCATCTCGCGGCCCATCGCCGCCGTGTCCAGCTCGTCCAACGCCCGGCTGACGGTCTGCACCCGGTCGTGGCGCATGTCCGCGACCACGCAGCCGAGCGCCGAAGTGACGCCGGGAAAGCGCGGGACCAGGGCGGCGCTCAGCCCCACCTCCTGGATCAGCGCGCCGGTGTGCAGCGCGCCGCCGCCGCCGAAGGGCATGGCGACGAACTTCTCCGGGTCGTGCCCGCGCTCGATCGAGACCAGGCGGATGGCGCCGGCCATCTTGGCGTTGGCAACCTTCAGGATCGCCTCGGCCGCGGCCATGACGTCGAGCCCCAAGGGCTTGGCCACTTCACTTTCGATGGCGGCGCGCGCGGCCTCGACATCCAGCCGCGCCAGCTTGCCGCCGATCGGCCGCTCGGCGTTGATGCGGCCGAGCACCACGTTGGCGTCGGTCACCGTCGGCCGCTGGTTGCCGAGGCCGTAGCAGACCGGGCCGGGGTCGGACCCGGCCGATTCGGGGCCGACCTCGAGCAGCCCGCCGGCATCGACCGAGGCGATCGAGCCGCCGCCGGCGCCGATGGTGGTGATCTCGATCATCGGCGTGCGGATCACCAGGCCGAAGTCGATCGCGGTCTGCGCGGCAAGCGCGCTCTCGCCCTCGGCCACCAGCGAGACATCGAAGGAAGTGCCGCCCATGTCGCAGGTGATGACGTTGGGAAAGCCCGCCGCCGCGGCGATGGTCTTGGCCGCGATCACGCCGGCCGCGGGGCCGGAGAGCGCGGTGCGCACCGGTGTGCGCTTGGCGCTCTCGACCGCCATGACACCGCCGTTCGACTGCACGATCAGCACGTCGCCGCCGAAGCCGCGCGCCGCGAGACCCTGCTCCAGGCGGTCGAGATAGCGCGCCACCACAGGCTGGAGATAGGCGTTGAGGCTCGCGGTCGAGAGCCGCTCGAACTCGCGGATCTCGGGCAGGATCTCAGTCGCCGCCGTCACGTAGGGCGTCGGCCAGAGCGCGCGCACGGCCTCGACTGCCTGCGCCTCGTTCTCGCCGTTGGCGTAGCCGTTGATAAAGAAGACGCAGAGCGCCTCGCAGCCCGCCGCTTGCAGAGCCTCGGCCTGGGCGCGCACCGCGTCCAGGTCGACGGGCGTGTGAAGTCTGCCGTCGGCCAGGGTGCGCTCCGGCACCTCGACGCGGCGGTCGCGCGGCACCACGGGCGTGTAGCCGCCCCAGAGGCCCCAGGTGGTCGGCCGGTCGCGCCGGCGCATCTCCAGCACGTCGCGAAAGCCTTCGGTGGTGATGATCCCGGTCGGCGCGCCCTTGCGCTCGAGCAGCGCGTTGGTGCCGACCGTGGTGCCGTGGACCACCGTGGCGATCGCGCCGAAGTCGTCGATGCGCGAGGCGATGCCGGCGACGAAGCCCTCGGACTGGTCGCCGCGCGTCGAGGGCACCTTGGCGACCTCGACCCGGCCGGCCGCCTCGTCGAGCACGAAGATATCGGTGAAGGTGCCGCCGACATCGACGCCGACGACGAAAGGTCTGGCCGTCATGCCGCCGTCCCAGTGCCGATAGCTTCGCCTGCTTCAGGCGATATCGCGCCGTAGTCCCGGGCGGCCGCCTCGGCGGTCACGTAGCCGAGGCGGATATCCTCGGCCAGCCGCGCCGGATCGCGCTCGCCCGGCGGCCCGTAGCCGCCGCCGCCCGGCGTTTCCAGACGCAGGCGCTGGCCACGGGTGATGTGCACATCGACGACCTTGGAGACCATCGGCGGCTGGTGCGCGCCGTCGTCCTGCTCGTAGCTGAAGACGTTGGCCGCGCCGGCCGCGCCGCCGACCACGCCGGGCGGCGCATAGCGGCCGCGCTCGCCGAACAGGAAGACATCGGCCTCCTGCTCCAGCAACTCGATCTCGTAGACTGCGCCGAGCCCGCCGCGTCGCCGGCCGGGCCCGCCGGAATCAGGGCGCAGCGCCCATTGGCGGAACATGACGGGATAGGCCGCCTCCAGGATTTCCAGCGGCGGGATGGTCGCCGTGGAGATCGGCGCGTTGCCGTGGTTGAGCCCGTCGCCCTCGGGATGGCCGCCGTGGCCGCCGCCGAAGAAGGAGAACATCACCCAGCGCCGGCCGTCCTGGCGATGGCCGGCCAGGGACAGCGCGTTGATCGTCCCGTAGGCGCAGCCGTTCGAGCGCTCCGGCGCGATCTGGGCCACCGCCTGAAAGACCACGTCGATCAAGCGCAGGATGGTCTCGGTGTAGCCGCCGACCGGCTTCGGCGCCGTGACCGAGAGCAGCGAGTCCTCGGGCACGATGAACTCCACCGGCTCCAGCACACCGGCGTTGGCCGGCACGTCGCCGAAGACGTGCTTCAGGGCCACGTAGCAGGCGGCGATCGTCGTGGAGCGCGAGATGTTGACCGGGCCGCGGCAGGCCGGCGAGGAGCGCGAAAAGTCCATCGTCATGCGCTCGCCCTCGATGGTCAGATCGAGCGCGATCTTGAGCGGCTTATCGACGATGCCGGCGTTGTCCAGCTAGTCCTCGGCGGCGCCCCGGCCGTCCGGCAGCTCGGCGATCTGCGACGCCATCAGGCGGGCCGCGCGGGTTCTGAGCTCGCTCAGGCACTCGGCCACCGTCCGGTCGCCCACCTCGTCGAGCAGCGCGTTCAACCGCTTGACCCCGAGGTCGAGCGCGTTGATCTGGCCGTTCAGGTCGCCGTAGAGCGAGGTCGGCAGGCGCGAGTTGGCCGAAAGGATGTCGACGATGTCCTGGCGCAGCAGGCCGCGCTCGAACAGCTTGACCGGCGGGATCAGCATGCCCTCCTGGAAGCACTCGGTCGCCACCGGGTTGTAGTTGCCCGGCACGTTGCCGCCGACGTCGTGCCAGTGCCCC
>JAKSDN010000340.1 GCA_022360075.1 Kiloniellales bacterium
CTCGGCCCAGGTCACGCGCTGAGCGCCATGGACGATCGCCGTATGGTTCGGGTGAACCATGGCGGCGCGCGGCAGGAAGCTCAGCGGCGACAGCGGGACAGAGTTCGCGGGACCCTTGTCGAGGTCCCGCTCGAAGATTCCTTCCGACAAGGCCTTGCCTCCCCCGGCAATCTCTTTGCTCGAGATCTGTGCTTGATCGTCAGAATATTTCATTTGGCCGGGTGAAAGAAGATCGAAAAATATCGGCACAACAACAAGTTGACAGCGATGACGCGGTTGCGCGAGAAGGCCGGCGATGGCATGGACGGCGTGCTCAAGGACTTCGTCTGCATTGAGCCGTTGAGAAAGGCATGAAAAGGCCGTGCTCCACGCGGGGGCGAGGCGCGTGAGCGGGGTCTTGGCCCCGCTTGTCATTGCGAGCGGAGCGAAGCAATCCAGCCTCCCACCGCGCTTTGCCAACACTTTCGGGGGCGCGCCTTTCGACGCAGCCGCAACGATCTCGAGGCCGTGGCGCTCCTTTCGCCGCAACTAGATTGCTTCGCTGCGCTCGCAATGACGGTTACGACTCGGCGCGCCTAAGCCCACAACTTCACCGCAGCTTGACGGCCGTCCCATAGACCAGTAGCTCGGCGGCCTGCGCGGCCACCATCGAGGTGACGAAGCGCACGCCGACGATGCCGTCGGCGCCCTTGCCCTCGGCCTCGCGGATCATCCGGTCGAGGGCCTGCTCGCGCGACTCCGCCATCAGCTTGGTGTACTCGACCACCTCGCCGCCGACGATGTTGCGCAGGAACGCCAGGATGTCCTTGCCGACGTGGCGGGTGCGTACCGTGTTGCCGCGCACGAGGCCGAGCGTCTCGGCGATCTCCCGGTCGGCGAAGCTCTCCTGGGTGGTGATCTGCATGGCCCGGCCGGTCCTCTTGGCTCACTTCTCGACGTTCTTGGCGTAGTGGTCGTCTTCCTTGTTGGCCAGACGCTCGCGCAGCACCTTGATGAAGAGCAAGCCGAGGCCGGCGATTACGAGCAAGCCGATCAGGCCGAAGGGAAAGATCGCGATCAGTCCGGTCAGCAGGATCAGAGCCCAGACGGCGACGCCCAGGCCGAGCAGGACATAGGCAAGCGTTTCCAGCTTCATCGGATTGCCTCGCTCCCAATGCGCCGGGCCGACGCGCTGGCGCCATTCTATAGCGGATGGCTGCGACGGATAAGAGCGCGGATTGATTTCGCTCAAGGCGTCCTCGACACGCTCTGTCAGTTTGCGCGATCCGGCGGAATTGCAAGGCACCGGCGGATGCCGCATGCTTGCGATCAAGCGCGGCGGGCGCGGAAATCCGGCCGGGCAGCGAACAGGCGTGGCGCTGGCCACGACGGGGAGAAGGGCAATCACCATGGGTCGCTTCGATGAGGTGCATGGCCGCTCGATCGCGGATCGAGAGGCTTTCTGGGCTGAGGCGGCGGAAGCCGTTCACTGGTACGAGAAGTGGGACCGCGTCCTCGACGACTCGAACGCGCCCTTGTATCGCTGGTTCGCGGGCGGCAGCCTCAACACCTGCTACAACGCGCTCGACCGGCACGTGAAGGACGGCCACGGCGACCGCTTGGCGCTGATCTACGACTCGCCGGTCACGGACAACATCCAGCACTACAGCTATACCGAGCTGCGCGACCGCGTCGCGGGCTTCGCCGGCGCGTTGGCCGCCCAAGGCGTGGTGAAAGGCGACCGGGTGATCGTCTACATGCCGATGATCCCCGAGGCGGTCATCGCCATGCTCGCCTGCGCGCGCCTGGGCGCGATCCACTCCGTCGTGTTCGGCGGCTTCGCGGCCAACGAGCTCGCCACGCGCATCGACGACGCCCGGCCGAAGGTCATGGTCTCGGCCTCCTGTGGCATCGAGCCGGGCCGGGTCGTGGCCTACAAGCCGTTGCTCGACGCGGCCATCCAGATGGCCGTGCACAAGCCCGAGAAGGTCATTCTGCTGCAGCGCCCGATGGAGAAGGCGGAGCTGCTGCGCGAGCGCGACGTCGAGTGGCACGACGCGGTCGCCGCCGCGACGCCGCACGACTGCGTGCCGGTCAAGGCGACCGACCCGCTCTACGTCCTCTACACCTCGGGCACGACCGGCCAGCCCAAGGGTATCGTGCGCGACAACGGCGGCCATGCCGTGGCGCTCAAGTGGACGATGAAGAACATCTACAACGTCGATCCGGGCGAGGTCTATTGGGCGGCCTCGGACGTCGGCTGGGTGGTCGGCCATTCCTACATCGTCTACGCGCCGCTGCTGCACGGCTGCACGACGGTGGTCTACGAAGGCAAGCCGGTGGGTACGCCCGATGCCGGTGCCTTCTGGCGCGTGATCGAGCAGCACAAGATCTCGACCATGTTCACGGCCCCGACGGCGTTTCGCGCGATCCGCCAGCAGGACCCCGAGGGCAAGCTGATCGGCGACTACGATCTCTCGCACTACCGGGCGCTGTTCCTGGCAGGCGAGCGCTGCGACCCCGACACGCTCGAGTGGGCGCGCGAGAAGCTGGCCGTGCCGGTCATTGACCACTGGTGGCAGACCGAGACCGGCTGGTCGATCGCGGCCAACTGCATGGGCATCGAGGAACTGGCGGTCAAGGCCGGCTCGCCGACGCGCGCGGTGCCGGGCTGGGACCTGCGCGTGCTCGATGCCGACGGCCGTGAGGTCGAGCCGGGCATGATCGGCGCGCTCGCCGGCAAGCTGCCGCTGCCGCCCGGGACCTTCCCGACGCTCTGGAACGCCGAGGATCGCTACCGCAAGTCCTATCTCTCGAGCTTTCCGGGCTACTACGAGACCGGCGATGCCGGCTACATCGACGAGGACGGCTATGTCTTCGTCATGGCCCGCACCGACGACATCATCAACGTCGCCGGACACCGGCTCTCGACCGGCGGTATGGAGGAAGTGCTGGCGGCACACCCGGACGTGGCGGAGTGCGCGGTGATCGGCGTGGCCGACCAGCTCAAAGGCCAGTTGCCAGTCGGCTTCCTCGTGCTGAAGGCCGGCGCCGAGGGCGGCGACGGCGAGGTGGTCAAGGAGGTCGTGCAGATGGTCCGCGATCGGATCGGGCCGGTCGCGGCCTTCAAGCAGGCCGCCGTGGTCAAGCGCCTGCCCAAGACCCGCTCGGGCAAGATCCTGCGCGCGACCATGCGCAAGATCGCCGACGGCGAGAACTACAAAGTCCCGGCCACGATCGACGATCCGGCCATCCTCGATGAGATCACGGAATCGCTCGAGGCTCTGGGCTATCCGAAGTAGGCCAGGGCGCGCTTTCACAGCAAGGGACCGAACGCCATGCGTTTGAAGGACAAGGTCGCCGTGGTCACCGGCGCCGCGGCGGGCATCGGCCTCGCCTGCGCCAAGTGCTTCGCCGAAGAGGGTGCCAAGGTCGTGTTGTCGGACATCGATGCGACCAAGGGCGAGGCGGCGGCCGAAGCGATTCAGGAAAGCGGCGCGGACGCGTTCTTCGTCGCCTGTGACGTCGGTGACAAGGCCCAGGTCGAGGCCCTGATCGAGCGCGCGGTCGCCGGCTTCGGGCGCCTCGACAGCCTGGTCGCCAATGCCGGCATCGTGCACGCCTGCGACTTCCTGGATCTGACGGAAGAGGATTTCGACCGCGTGCTGCGGGTCAACCTCAAGGGCGTCTTCCTTTGCGGCCAGGCGGCGGCGCGGCAGATGGCCGCGCA
>JAKSDN010000099.1 GCA_022360075.1 Kiloniellales bacterium
CTTCGTCATCGAGCAGGGCTGGGAGGCCTACCGGCCCGAGCACCATGCGATCTGGCGGACGCTCTACGAGCGCCAGGCGAAACTGCTGCCGGGCCGCGCCTGCGAGGATTATCTGGCAGGCTTCCGCGACCTCGGCATCGCTGCCGAGGGCATCCCCGACTTCCGCCGCCTCTCCGAGGTGCTGAACCGCGCGACCGGCTGGCAGGTGGTCGCCGTGCCGGGCCTGGTGCCGGATGACGTCTTCTTCGAGCATCTGGCCAACCGCCGCTTTCCGGCAACCAACTGGATCCGCAGTCCCGAACAGCTCGACTACTTGCAGGAGCCGGACATCTTCCACGACGTGCTCGGCCACGTGCCGATGCTGATGAACCCGGTTTTCGGCGATTACATGGAGGCCTATGGCAAGGGCGGGCTCAAGGCGCTGCGCCTGGGTTCTCTCGACAAGCTCGCCCGGCTCTACTGGTACACGGTGGAGTTCGGCCTGATCGGCACGCCCGAGGGCCTGCGCATCTACGGCTCCGGCATCGTCTCCACGCACAAGGAGTCGATCTACTGCCTGGAGAGCGATACGCCCAAGCGAGTCGCCTTCGAGCTGATGCGCGTGATGCGGACCAACTACCGCATCGACGACCTGCAGGAGATCTACTTCGTGATCGAGAGCTTCGACCAGCTCTTCGACGCCACCCGCCCCGACTTCACACCCTATTACGAGGCGCTGAGGCGGCTTTCCGACATCGCGCCCGGTGAGCTGGTGGCGGGTGATAGCGAGGTAAGCTGAGGCCGGCTCTTGTCTCCAGGGCGCTTGTCGTGGCCCTTAGCGTTTTGTGCTGCTTACGCCCTTACCCCTCATCCTGAGCCTGTCGAAGGGTGCGGATCGCTCGGAGATTGATGCTAAATCGGAGCGATCCTCCCACTTCGGCAGGCTCGGAGCTTGAGAGTTCATTGGCTCGAGCATTCGGTTGGTTTGGCATGATCATCGTGCGTCCTTCGAGACGCGCCCTGGCGGGCGCTCCTCAGGATGAGGTAAGCCTGTTGTGGCATGAAGAAATGTCCTCATCCTGAGGAGCCCGCTTCAGCGGGCGTCTCGAAGGACGCACCATGGTACTCCAGCACTACATCCACTTCTTCACCATCTCTCTAAGTGAGGCGTATGGGATGGGCGGCCAGCGAACTTCTTCACGCCCCTTCACCGCGAAAAACTCTCGTCCGAATTGATCGCCGCCACCGAGACATAGCCGTCGCCGTTGTCCAGCCCGCAGGCCTCGATCATGGCCTGCGACGGGGCATTGTCGGCGGCGACCTGCTCCTTGGCCATGGTCCAGCCGAAGCGCGCATGGCTTTCGACCAGCATTACCGCATTGACCTGCCGGCCAAGCCCCCGCCGCCGCTGCGCCGGCGATACGGAGACCATGCCGGCGAAGAGACAGCCCGCGAGCCGGCCCCGCGGATGATAGCGATAGGCCCCCGACGCCGTCGCCACCAACGCGCCTTCGGCATCGCTGATGCAGACCGTCAACACCGGCACCGCCTCGCTGCGGCTGTAGTAAGCGGGGTAGGGCGAGACCCCTGTCTCCGCATTGAGCGCTTGCAATGCGTCGATCTGGTCCTCGCTCGGACGCTCCAGCCGATCGATCCGCCAGCTTGCCGGCAGGTCGATGGTCTCGATCAGGCTCTCACATGCCGCCAGCACACGTTCCGGCCAGCCGAGGTACACGTTCCAGCAGGGCGTCCTCCACCGCGGCCCTAGATGGGTGTGGATTGCTGCGATGGTTTCGTCCTTCTCGACGCAGGGGAACCCCGCCAGCCCGTCCTCATTGGCCAGCTCGGCAATCGTCTCCCAGCCGACCTTCTCGGGCTCGACGAAGTGAAGAATGCGACCGCCGTTCGCCACGCCAGGAGTCTCGGCAATCCAAGGCTGACGCTCGCGCAGGCGCTTCTGCACGGCGACCTGGCTTTCGGATCCGACGAACTCCGCCATCTGCGCAGCCAGCCTTTCTTACGACGCTCTGCGTAAGCTCCCGAGACGCCGAGAGCGAACTGTCTGCGTCATGGCGAGCGAAGCGAAGCAATCCAAACGGCTAGCAGCCGAGGGGCCGCTCTGGATTGCCGCGCCGGCTGAAGCCGGCTCGCAATGACCGTGGGCGGCTCGACAGCGTTCAGCGCGGCTCGACAAGACTCGTCACCCCAAACTCTAGCCCGGAAGCCTGCCGGCGAGATCCATGAGATCCACCGCAACGACATCCCATTCCGACGTGGGCTCGAGATCGCTCGCCTGACCCGGACCATGCTCGCTGGGACGTGGCACGAACGCGGTCTTGAGGCCAACCGCGCGGGCCGCTTCGAGGTCGCTGTTGTGCGCGGCGACCATTATCACTTCGGACGGCGTTAGGCCGAGGGCGGCGGCCGAGGCGAGATAGGTCTCGGGCTGGGGCTTGTAGGCGCGGGCGATATCGGCGCCGAGAATCGCGTCCCACGGCAGGCCGCCGTAGCGCGCGAGCCAGGTCATCAGCGCGATCGAGCCGTTGGAGCAGGGCGCGATGGCGTAGCGCGCCTTGAGCGCGGTCAGGCCCCCCACGCTGTCGGGCCAGGGCGGCAGCTTCTCCCAGGCCCGGTTCAGTTCGGCGCGTTCGGCTTCGTCGAGCGCGTCGCTTAGGTCGAAGTCTGCCAGGGTGGCTTCCAGGTTCTCGCGGTGCAGGATGTCGAGCGGGACGTAGCCGCGGCTGCCGTCGCGCACCTTCTCCATCGCAGGCTGGTACTTGCCGCGCCAGGCATCGGCGAAGGCGGCGGCATCAACCGCATGGCCGCGCGCGCTGAAGCAGGCCTCGACTTCGCGCGCCACGCCGCTGCGCCAGTCCACGACCGTTCCGAAGACGTCGAACAGCAGCGCTTTGACCATCCCCGTGCCTCCCCTCGTTCCCCCGCGGGGCCACTATGGTCACCGCGCCGTGCGCGAGGCAAGCGCGGTCCTTCGCCGGCTACGCCTCCGTCATGACCGTCTGCGAAACGGTGTGGCAGGCCGATCGAGGGCGTCGCCGTGGGCTCGGCGCTCGAGTACAACTTGAACATTACCCCCGTAGGAGGCGCGAGCGAATTCCCTGTAGCCGCATTTCGTCGCAACGCGCTGGGAGGCGCGGTTGTCCGGATGGATCATGCAGAGCGTTCGC
>JAKSDN010000284.1 GCA_022360075.1 Kiloniellales bacterium
AGTGCCGCCGAGGATCGCCTCGCGGATCACCGGCGCGCTGATCACCCTATCGTCGAGCACGATGGCGAAGAGCCGCCCGACGTTGTCGCGCGTGGCCTCGCCGAACTTCTTGGCGCCCAGCGAGTCGAAGCGGAAAGAGACAACCGGCTGGTTGTCCTGGAAGGTCGCCTGGGCATCGACCAGGTTCGCGCCGCTGACCATGATGCGCTTGCGCACGACGTAGGGGACCACGTTGCCGGTGGGATCGTCGCCCTCGAGCACCTCGGCGCCCGCCGGGATACGGTCCACGCCGGGCACGATCTCTTCCTCGACGAAGCGGAAAGTCAGCTTGGCGGTCTTGCCGATGATGGCCTTTGCCCGCTCGGTGTCCTGCTCGCCGGGAAGCTGGATCAGGATGCGGTCCTCACCCTGGCGCTGAAGCGAGGGCTCGCGCGTGCCGAGCTCGTTGATCCGGTCGCCGAGCACCGCGAGAGTCTGCTCCATGACGCTGTTCTTGAGGTCGCGCAGCGTCTGGACGTTGTTCTCGATCCTGAAGCCGCCCTCGTCCGTGGTCGTCACCAGCATGGTCGGGACCAGGCGCACGATGTCCTCGCGCACCTCGTCGCGCTGCGTGGGATCGCGCAGGGTGAAGACCACGTCCTCGCCGTCGACGCCGAGGCCGGTGTAGCCGACCCGCGACTGGCGCAGCTCGAGGCGGATGCTATCGACGAGGTCTTCGCGCTGCTCCTCGAGCACGGACTCCAGATCGACCTCCATGGAGAGATAGGCCCCGCCCTGGAGATCGAGCCCCAGATTGATCTGCTCGGAGGGCAGCCATCCGGGCAGGCCTTCGGCAGTCTGCTCGTCGAGCATGTTCGGCGCGGAGAAGATCAGGCCGGCCAGGACGACCAGCAGCACCGCGATCATCTGCCATCGGGGGAACTGAACCATCGATACCTATCAGCGCCGCTTCAACCGGAAGTCTGTTGGCTCGCGTGTCCTGGGCGGACGGGCTATTCGGATTTGGGCTTGCCGCCCAGCAATTTCGAGAGGCTGAAGCCGCCGCGCTGCACGCTCTGGCCCGCACCCGGATCGTTGGCGGCCTTCGCCTTCTCGCCCTTGGCCGGCTCGGTCTTCGAGACCACGTCCTGGATCGTATGGCGCAGCACCTTGACCCGCACGTTCTCGGCCAGATCGACCTGCACCTCGTTGTCGTCGACGACCTTGGCGACGGTGCCGATCAGGCCGCCGCCGGTGATCACCTTGTCGCCGCGCCGCACGGCCTGGACCATCTCTTTGTGCTGCTTCATCTTCTTCTGCTGGGGGCGGATCAGCAGGAAGTAGAAGACCACGAAGATCAGGACGATCGGCATGAGCGTGATCAGTCCCGACTCGCCACCACCCCCGGCGGCCTGAGCGTAGGCCGGCGAAATGAACATAAAGGTGTTCCTTGTCTTATTTGCCGTCAGTCAGACCGGCGGACTATAACGACAGCCCCGCGAATTGCAACGCCGCGCCGAGGCCCCCGAAAGGCTGGGTTTGCCTGGGGTTTCGGCCGTTCCGCGCGTTGACGCCCGGCAGCGCTGTGGCTAGGCTCTGCGCCCTTTCACCAGTCCGATTTCCCGATGGCGCCATGAGCAACTCAGACCCCAACGGCCCCGAGGCGCTGGGCCCGGCCCTCAAGCGGATCGCCGAGGCGCTCGAGCGGCTCTCGCCCCCGCAGCGCGCCTCGGTCGCGCTGGAGAGCGCCGATGCCTTCGTGTGGACCGCCGAGGGCGACCGGCTGGAGGCCGTGCCGCAGGTCAATCGCGTCGATCTGGAGCTGCTGAAGGGGGTCGAGCAGCAGAAGCTGATCCTGCACGACAACACCCGGCGTTTCGCCCTCGGCCTGCCGGCCAACAACGCCCTGCTCTGGGGCGCGCGCGGCATGGGAAAGTCGTCCCTGGTCAAGGCGGTTCACGCCCAGATCAACAACGCCGCCAGCCAGAACGGCCACGGCACGCTGGCCCTGATCGAGATCCACCGCGAGGACATCCCCTCCCTGCCCCGCCTGCTCGCGCTGCTGCGCAGCCAGGGACGGCGCTGCATCCTGTTCTGCGACGACCTCAGCTTCGACGACGCGGACACCAGCTACAAGTCGCTGAAAGCCGTGCTCGAAGGCGGCATCGAGGGCCGGCCGGAGAACGTCATCTTCTACGCCACCTCGAACCGCCGCCATCTGATGCCGCGCGACATGATCGAGAACGAGCGCTCGACGGCGATCCACGCCTCGGAGGCGGTGGAGGAGAAGGTCAGCCTGTCCGACCGCTTCGGCCTCTGGCTCGGCTTCCATAACTGCGACCAGGACACCTACTTCGCCATGGTCGAGGGCTATGCCCGCTTCTACGGCCTCGAGCTCGAGAACGAGCGCCTGCGCAGCGAGGCCAGCGAATGGTCGATCACCCGCGGCGGCCGCTCCGGCCGCGTTGCTTGGCAGTTCGTCCAGGACCTGGCCGGCCGCCTGGGTCGGCAGTTGACCTCGAAGGGGTGAGGGTCAGTGCAATACAACTATTCAATATCAATCGATTGAATGCCGTGGCTTCACTGAGAAGTTGTCACCCTCGGGCTTGACCCGAGGGTCCATCGAGGTCCGAGCCTCGAACTTCCGAGGTCACGGTCTCGGACGTCGATGGATTGCCGGGTCAAGCCCGGCAATGACAGGAAAATTTCGTGAATTGAAGGGTTTATGTCGGTTGATTATTCTAGAGTATTAGACTGCGAACCCGACCTCTCCGACACGCGCCCTACGGCCTCGCCAATCCACAACCCTACGTAAGTTGCGGCATTTCGCCACAGCGAGGACACTTTCGCTCGTGCGCCGGCGGCACCGCGCGGCGCGCCGGAAATGCAACGAACAGGCGACAGCGGATTCCAGGAGGAGACGATGGCGTGGTATGCCCCCTGTTCCCGCAAAGCTGCGCTCGCACTGGCCCTTGCCCTGTGTCTTCAAGTGAGCGCCGGAGCACAAGCCCAAGATACAGCGCAGCCTCTCCTCGACCCCGTCGTCCTCGCCGAGGCCCTCGCC
>JAKSDN010000569.1 GCA_022360075.1 Kiloniellales bacterium
GATGCACCTTATTAGGTGGGTCGCGTAGTGATGTCAGAGTCACGAACCAGCGGCTTTCACAGGTATGTGCACTGGGGGAGGGAAAGGATGTTGTTCACGGTCAAGCGCCTTCTGGGCGCCGCGCTTGGCATCGCGCTCATCGGATTGGCCTCGGCGGCGCAGGCGGTGCCGATCAACTACCAGTTCATCGGCACGATCACCGGGTCGCTGGACCTGGGCGGCGGCCCGATATTCTTCAACAATGCCGCGCTCACCGTGAACGGCATGACCCTCAGCGATACGGATCTGAACCCGGACCCGCAGATAGGTAACTACAGCGCGATGTCCACCTACAGCATCGGCGGGATCGGCGATTTCGTCACCGATGGCTCCACGGATGAAACCTACTTTCAGTTTTTCAATTTCGGCCTCGGGCTCATCACTCAAGTCGGCTTGGTCGACGCTGCGACGTTGGTCGGATTCGGCCCGACCCTTAACGCAGGCCTTGCGCCTGGAGACCCGAATGGGGGCATCCTTGCGATCGGCGGCCCGTTCGTACCCGACTTCACCAGCACTGCGGCACGCGTGTTGACGAACCTGGCGGGTCACTCACTGACATTCGCAAACGGCGGTATCGAGATCTCGGAGTTCAGCGCATTCGCGAAGGTGCCCGAGCCCGGCACGCTGGCGATCTTCGCCGTCGGCCTCGCGGGCCTCGGTTTCATGCGGCGACGTGGCCGGTCCGGCTGATCCGTCCGAATGAGATAGCGCGGTCGTCCCTCGGGCCGAAGCTGCTGCTTAAGGCTTCCGGTCCGGAACGGGAGTCTGACCCCTATCTCGCTCACGGCTGCCGCTACGGGAGGGGAATGAGATGCTGAAGAGACTGGCCGCTGCTGCTTTGCTCACCGCGGCCTTGGTCGCGCCGGCCGGACCGGCCGGCGCCGCCCCGGTCACCTAGTATCCTGACCTTGCAGGAGACGAACCCGGCGAACCCGGGTCCGACCTTCGAAGGCACCTTCGTGATCGACGACACAGAGTTCGGCGTTGGGGGTGCTGTCATCCCGTTCGACGATTTCACTTCGTTTCAGATTACGGCCTATGGGGTCCCTTTCGTCCTCACGGACGCAGTTCCCGGAGCAAGCCGCGGGGTCGTGCTAAACGCGGCCGGCGACGATGTGTTTGATTTCACTGGCACACCAAATTTCGCTGTTTTCGAACTGGGATCCCCCACCTTCGGAACTCTAGGTTTCTCACCACAGTTTACCATCTGGGAATTCGATGTATCCTCCGGCACATCCGCGTGTGTCAATAGGTCCCGTGGCCGTGACACCTGCATCGGGTCTTATTCTATCGCCAGAGCGGCTACAGCCATCCCCGAACCGTCGACGGCGCTGTTATCGGCCGTCGGCTTGAGCGCGCTTGTGTGGTTGCGGCGGCGGCAACGCCGGCGGCCCTGACCCGATGCTCGTCTTTGCTCCGTTCGACGGGGCGTCACCCAGCCCCGCCGTTGTCCACCGCAGCCATCGTTTCACGTAATCCCCGAGCGGCGACGGCGTCGTCGGCCGCCGCCGCTCCTGCTCGTAAAGCCGGGCCGCACGCAAAACGAAATTGGCCATGGTGGTCCGCGCCAGCGTCAAACCCTGCGGCGCGAAGTGATCGCGAAAAGGGGACGCTACCCTTTTTCATGTCGTTCTCCATCGCCCCCTTCTTCGGTCTCCCCAGCCGTCGGCGCTGTACCAATCGCCCGTCAGCGTCTCCCGTTTTCGGATGAATTTCTCCGAACCGCAGGGCAGGCCCTTGGCTGAATGAATAAAAGGGAAGCGTCCCCATTTTAGAGACTTTGGCTTGCCGAGCCGTAGCTCACGGATGAAAAGGCCCGCCTTCGCCCGTTGGGCTACGGCGCGGCAGCCTTCGCACGCTTCGCGAGCGAAGGCTGGTGCGGGTGGAGGGACTTGAACCCCCCCTCCCTTGCGGGAACCAGATTTTGAGTCTGGCGCGTCTACCAATTCCGCCACACCCGCCGAGAGCGCGCATGATAGTCGAGCGCGGCGCCGGTGCAACTCTTGGCGTGGGGTCCGGTTCGGGTTCAGCGCCATCCCGCATCGCGAGAAACCAATCCTCTCCGCGTCATTGCGAGCCGGCGTGAGCCGGCGCGGCAATCCAGAACCACCGCGTCGGCGGCAACCGACTGGATTGCTTCGCTGCGCTCGCAATGACGGCGCCGCAGGTGCGCGCAGCCGGCAGTCCGCCCCCGCCCTACTGCACCGGCCCCGGCTCGGGCTCTTCTTCCAGGGCGTCGGGGGGCAGATTGCAGGGGCCGGCCTGGTGGTGGACCATGCGCCACCGGCGGCCCTCCGGGCCGGCCTGGCGCAGGAAGATGTTGGTGGCGACCAGCAGGCTGTCGCCGATCTGCTCGTAGCAGACCACGAAGGCGCTCTCGCCCTGCACGAAGGCCTGGGCACTGCGGCAGACGACCTTGGGCGCGGCCTCGTTGCTCAAGATCCCGGCCCAGCTTTCCATCACCTCCTCGCGGTCGGTCAGCGCGTGCCAGCCCGGATGCACGCAGGCGACCGGGACGTCCTCCGCCCAAAGCGCCTCCATGGCGGCCACGTCGCGCGCCAGGAAGGCGGCGTAAAAAGAGTCGTTGGCAAAGAGCACGGCTGCCTGCTCGCTCATGCGCTGGTTCCCCCTCTTGGATCGGCTTTGCCCCCATGCGGCCCGGGCGGGCCGCGGCGGCAGCCTAGCAGAACCCGGGGCCGGAGGCGCCCCCACACTGTGCCGCTCTGGCGCCGTTGCCGGCCTGGGCGCCGGCTGCTAAAGGAACGCCCGACCGCCTGCCGACCGCCTCCATCCCGAAGAAGGAACCGCCTGCCCGTGCTACGCGCCCTCTACGACTGGACCATGGGCATCGCCGGCCATCGCCGCGCCATGCCGGGCCTGGCCGCGGTCTCCTTCGTGGAGAGCTCGGTCTTCCCGATCCCGCCCGACGTGATGATCATCCCCATGGTGCTGGCCGCGCGCCACAAGGCCTGGACGATCGCGGGCCTGGCCACGCTGGCCTCCGTGCTGGGCGGGGCGCTGGGCTACGGCATCGGCTTCGGCCTCTACGAGTCCGTCGGCCGGCCGATCCTCGAGCTCTACGGCCATAGCGACCGCTTCGCCGAGTTCCAGCAGGCCTTCAACGATCTCGGCTGGTGGCTGGTGATCGGCGCCGGGATCACGCCCTTTCCCTACAAGGTGATCACGATCGCCAGCGGCGTGACCGGGCTCGACTTCGTGACCTTCATGCTGGCCTCGGTCGTGGGCCGGGCCGGGCGCTTCTTCCTGGTCGCCGGCCTGCTCTGGGCCTTCGGCCCGCCGATCCGGGCCTTCATCGAGAAGAACCTGGGCATGATGACCCTGCTCTTCTTCATCGCCCTGTTCGGCGGCTTCCTGGCCATCCGCTACGTGTTCTGAGCTCGATCAGGTGATTCGA
>JAKSDN010000213.1 GCA_022360075.1 Kiloniellales bacterium
AGGTCGCGGGCCTGATCGCCGAGGATGCGGTGGTCGCCTGGTTCGACGGCGCCTCGGAATACGGCCCCCGCGCGCTCGGCCATCGCAGCATCCTGGCCGACCCGCGCAAGGCCGAGACCAAGGAGCGTCTGAACAGCGGGGTGAAGTTCCGCGAGGCCTACCGGCCCTACGCACCCTCGGTGCAGGCGGAGTCGGCGCGCGACTGGTTCGACCTGCTGGCGCCCTCGCCCTTCATGCTGCTGGTCTGCACGGTCAAGGCGGACAAGCGGGACTTGGTCCCGGCGATCACCCATGTCGACGGCACGGCGCGCATCCAGGAGGTCTCGCGCGAGCACAGTCCGCTGTACTGGGACCTGATCGAGGCCTTCCGGCAGGCGACCGGGGTGCCGATGCTGCTCAACACCTCGTTCAACGTCAATCGCGAGCCGATCGTCGAGACCCCGCAGGACGCCTTGATCTGCGCGCTCCAGACCAAGATCGACAAGCTGGTCTTCAACGGCCGGATCCTGGTCGATTGCGCCGGCTACCGCGCGCCCGAGCTGACCCGCCGCATGAGCCACGACCGGAGCGTTGCCGACGAGACGCGATTCGCTGCCCTGACCGAGCGCTTCCTGACGGGCTACGACCCCGCCGAGCGCGACGCCTACCTCGAGCGCGAGAACGAGATCGCCCAATGGTACGTGGCGAACGCGGCGCGCTACGAAGCCGAGAAGGCCCTGCTCGAGGCCAAGCAGACCCGCCATCGGGTGCTGGTCTGCGGCACGCCGGGCCACAGTCAGGTGCTCTACGCGTACCTCGGCGACATGGCGGCGCTCGACGTCGTGGGCTGCGTCGATCTCGAGCTCGGGCCCGGCGAGCCCGGCCGCTTCCCGCCGGCCTGGACGCCGCTGACGCTCGATGCGGTCGACTGGTCGGCGGTCGATCAAGTGTTGATCTCGACCCACGAGTACCAAGCCTAAGCCGTTGCCAGGGTCCGCGCCCAAGACAGCGAAGTGCCGCTTGTCACACTCTACGACACGGCCATGGACAGCCTCTACTACAGCTTGCCCGAGCGCGCCCTGAAGCTACGCGACCTGGGCTTCGCCGACCTCGGGGCGCGGCCTGCGGCGGCGCGGATCGCGGCAATCGACGAGGTGGGTGCGGGCGCGGCCGACGCGGCGCGCGACCCGCTCGCCGAGCGCTACGGTTTCGTGCTCAACTATCACTTCGTCCGACCAGCGAACGGCGCGGCTTTCGAGGGCCAAAACGGTCTTCGGCCCGAGGCCCTGCGCGCGCCGCTCGCGCGCCTCGCCGACAACTTCGCCTTCGTCACCGCCGGCGAGCTGGCCGACCCTGATGCTTCACTAGACGAATCGAGCGCCGTGATCACCTTCGACGACGGTCTGAAGGACGTCATCGACTACGCCGCGCCGGAGCTCCACGCCTTCGGCATCCGCGCGACTATTTTCCTGCCGACCTTGCCCTACGCGGAGGGCAAGGTGATCCAGACCCACAAGCGCCAGCTGATCATGGGCAAGCTCGGGCCGGAGGCCTTCCGCAAGGCCTTCTACGCGCGCCTCGACGGCCAGCGCTTCGAGCGCGAGGATCCGGCGCGCCTGGGCATCACCGATGCCTACCGCTACGACAGCGAAGAAGTGCGGCGCTTCAAGCTCGATCTGAACTTCTGCATTCCCTACGAGATCCTCGACCCGCTGCTGGACGCGCTCTTCGAAGAACTGTTCGGCGACGAAGCCGAGGTCATCCCGCACCTCTATCTGTCGCGCGACGACCTGCTGCGCCTTCAGGACCTGGGCTGGGAGATCGGTGGGCACAGCCATCGCCACTACGTGATGAGCCGCCTGTCCGACGCCGCGCAGCAGGACGAGGTGGCGATCAACCGCGATTGCATCGCGCAGCATTTCGAACGTGCGCCCCGTTCTTTCGCCTTTCCCTTCGGCGGCGCTGGTACCTTCAATGGCGAGAGCATCGCCGTGCTCGAGCGCGCAGGTTTCACCAGCGCCTTCACGGTCGGCCGCGAGGTGGTGAAGCCGGCCGATCTCCAGGCGCGCTACCGCATCCCGCGTTTCGATAACCAGGATCTCTTCGACAAGGACAACCGCTTGCGCCACGAATGCCTCGAGGCGCTCTCGACCGGGGACTGAGATCGCCTCACTAGGATTTGGCGCCTTCCCGCATGGGACGGCTTCCTCCCGATGAGGCAGCCTTCCACCTCCCGACCTCTCCGCGTGTCACCCTCGGGCTTGACCCGAGGGTCCATTTGGGTCCGGGACTCGGACCGCGATGGATTGCCGGGAGTGCGAAGCGCTCGGGCTTCGCCCGCCCGGCAATGACAGTGTTGAGAGTGGATAGAGTGTCCTGAACATCGCCGTCGCTTTCTAGCCAATCTCCTAACCGCCTTTCTCAACCAACCAACCTGAACCGACAAAGACAGATGCCGAGAGACGACAACCCGCCAACAAACGGCGATATGGACTACCGGGAATTCTTCGACCGCTTCATGGGCGCCTGCCGGCGCAAGCACATCCGCCGCGAGCCGGAACTGATCGAGCTCATCAAGGATTCGCTCAAGCCATCGCGGCGGACCCGGCCGGGTAATCCGAAGCGCGGTCGCAGCTATCAGGTACCCGAGACGGCAGAGCTGCCGCGCGAGTTCATGCGCATGGAGCCTTGGGAGATCGAGTACTTGTTCCCGCTCGCCATGCGCGCCAAGAAGAGCATCCTCGAGACCGGCCGGCGCCACGGCGGCAGCACCTTCTTGATGGCCTGCGCCAACGCCACCGTGCCGATCCGCTCGATCGACATCGAGCCCGCCGACGATGACCTGCTGCGCTCCTACTTCGACAAGGTTGGAATCGGCGCGAACGTCGAGATCATCGTCGGCGATTCTCAGCGCGGCGACTATCCCGCGATCGGCGAGATCGACCTGCTCTTCATCGACGGCGATCACTCCTACGCCGGCTGTACGGCCGATCTCGAGCAGTGGTATCCGCGGGTCGTGACCGGCGGCCACGTGGTGCTGCACGACTGCTACTTCGGCTCGGAGGTTCAGCCGGCGGTCATCGACTTCATCGACCGCCACGAGGTCGAGCTGTTCCAGGGTCCTTTCTCGAGCGCCGCGCATTGGCGCAACCCGGCCGGCTCGCTCGCCCACTTCAGGAAGAAGGCTTAAGGCCAGGCGATGGCGCCGGACAGGCGGGCCAAGGCTTCAAGGAAGTAGTATTCGCCCCAGACCGTCGCGCCATGCAGTCCTTCCCTCTTGCGATAGTAGGCACAGCCGCCGTTCAGCACGCCGTCCTTGTCATCCGGCGCAAGCGAGTGGACGAGCGCCTCCAGGCTTTCATCGATGAGACGTACCCTGCCGGGTAGCTCGATCCCCCGGGCCTGTGCCTGGACCAGGCCAGCGAGCACGATCGCGGCCGCCGAGGCGTCGAAAGCGTCCCGTTCCGCGGGCAGCGCCAGGAGGTCCCAATAGGGCAAGGCGCCAGGCGCGACCTGGTCACGCCAGAAGCCGACCGCTCGCGAGGCCGCGTCCTGGAACGCGGCCTCGCCGGTTTGGCTGTAGGCCAGGACGAAGCCATGGATCGCCCAGGCCTGGGCCCGCGTCCAGCAGCCGCCACGCGCGCCGACCTGGGGTGTGTCGTGCATCAGCAAGGCGCCG
>JAKSDN010000166.1 GCA_022360075.1 Kiloniellales bacterium
AGAAAGCTGCCGAAATCCTCGAAGGCGTCCATGTTGGCGGCGCGGTCCCAGTCCACCAGCCGGATTTGCTTCTCCGGGCCCACCAGCATGTTGGAAACATTGCCGTCGCCATGGGCCGGGACCAGGTCGATGCCCGATGCGGCGATCGCCTCGCCGGCCGCTCGCAAGTTCTCCAGGAGCCAATCGATATCGGCGGGCAGATAGGCGTCGGCCGCGCGAGCATCGCCCAGGAACCGCTCGATTTCCTCGAAGACGGTGGCATTGCGCGCGAGCTTTGGCCCCTTGTGAAAGGCCTGACGGGCGGCGATGACACGGTCCCTGATGGCTGGATCCAGCAACAGCTCCAGCGTGCCGGTTCGCCAGCCGTCGTTGAGGTCTTCCATGACCAGGACCCCGGCATTCGGGTCGGCGTTAAGGACGTGCGGGCCAATCGCGGATTTGGCCGCCTCCCGCGCCGCCGAGAAGGCGCAGGCGGTGTCGATGTAGAGCGCGCTGTCCTCATGCATTGTCTTGACGATCAAACCTTCGCCCGTGTCCGCGTCGCGCACGCGCCAGGGCGTGCCATCGACGCCCCGCCAGCTCGGCGAAGCCATGACGACGGTCGCCGCTTCGATGCTCGGGCCGCGACCGGCCCAATCCGGGAGCGCAGCGATGGCGGCCTCGACGCGGCCAAGCTCGCCGTTGGAATCGCTCATTCCGCCCTCCTGTTCCTCGTTCTCGGAATTAGCCGCCAATGCCGACGAACTCGCTGATCAGCGCCGGGTCGGCGAGCTGCTCGGGCGCGACGCTCTGCGTGATCGTGCCGCGCTGAATCACGACGACGCGGTCCGACACATCGCGGATGAAATCCAGGTTCTGCTCGACCAGCACGATCGAAATGCCGGTCGATTGACGGAGCACGCGCAACGTCTCGGCGATCTCGTCGATGATCGAGGGCTGAATTCCCTCGGTCGGCTCGTCGAGCAGCATCAGCGTCGGCTTGCCGCACAGGCAACGGGCAATGGCCAAGAGCTGTTGCTCGCCGCCGCTGAGCGCCCCGCCCATGCGGTCGAGCAACTGCTGCAGGCGCGGAAAGCGCTCCAAGACCTCGGTCACGACCGTGCCATCCTTCGAGGCCCAAGCTCCCATCAGCAAGTTTTCTCGGACCGTGAGTGCCGGGAAGATATCCCGCCCTTGCGGCACGAGGCCCAGGCCCATGGCGGCGCGGCGCTCGGGCGTAAAGCGAGTGATCTCGATGTCGTTCAGCGCGACCCGTCCTCGCGGCGCCGGGATGAAGCCCATGAGCGTGCGCAGCAATGTCGTCTTGCCCATGCCGTTGTGTCCCAGAATGCCGAGGCATTCGCCATTGCCGACCTTCAGCGACAGCCCGTTCAAAATGGGAATGCGGCCGTAGCCGGAGTGCAGGTCGGTCACCGCCAGCATGTCAGTGCACCGCCCGGCGGCCCAGGTAGACATCGCGCACCATGGGGTCGCGGAGCACCGCATCGATCGGCTTTTCCATCAGGACACGCCCCTGGTGGAACACGGTCACCAGATCGGCGATCTGCTTGATGAACTGCATATCGTGCTCGACCACGACGAGGGTGGCCGTCTGGTTCAGCTCCTTGAGCAACGCGGCGACCCGCTCCCGCTCCTCCGCGCTCATCCCGGCCGAGGGCTCGTCGAGCAGAAGCAGCTTCGGCTCGCGGGCCATGACCATGCCGATCTCGACGAGTTGTCGCTGGCCATGCGACAGCTCCCCGACCAGATCGGCGGCGAGCTCGGCGAGCGACAGGCGCTCGATGACCTCCTCGACCAGTTCGCCGGCCCGGACGGGCGCATGGGTGAGCCGCGCGGCGAGCCACAGATTTTCGCGCAGAGGCACACCGTCGAGCACGTCGGGGGTCTGGTTCTTGATGCCGATGCCGAGGCGGCCGATCTGATGAATCGGACGGCCGGTCACCGCCGAACCTTCGAACAGGATGGTTCCGCCCGACGGCCGAAGCTGGCCGGTCAGGAGTTTGAAAAAGGTGCTCTTTCCAGCCCCATTGGGGCCGATCAGGCAGCGCAGCTCGCCGCTGCGGAGCCGGAAATCGACCCCGTCCACCGCGTGGACGCCGCCAAAGCTCTTGCTCAGGCGACGTGTCTCGAGCAATGCCTCAGCCACCGGCCCCTCCCCGGCCCTTGCGCACGGGCGCCAGTAATCGCGCCAAGCTTGGCACCAGACCTTCCTTGAAGAGCAGCACGAAGAGCAGCAGGATGGCACCCAGGACCAGCGTGACCTGCCCGACCCCTTGGGTGCCCAGCCACGTGGTCAGGTACTGAACCAATCCGGTGCCGACGATGGGGCCGACGAGCGTCGCGCGCCCGCCGACGATCACCCAGATGATCACCTGCGCCGCCTGGCCGAGGCCGAACATCTCCGGCGCCACGAAGTTGCCCCAGACGGCGAAGAGAGCCCCGGCCAGACCGGCGAGCCCGCCGCAGAGGACGAAGGCCGCGAGCTTGTACCTCTGGCTGTCGTAGCCCAGGAGTTCCATGCGCCGCTCGTTCTCCCGGATTCCGACCAGGACCCGGCCGAACTCGGTCCACAGCAACGCCTTCAGGCCAACGTAGACCAGAACCAGAAGCACGGCCGTGAGATAATAGAAGTCATCGATGAACAGCGTGGTGGCCGGGTCCCAGGGGACCTGCAGGGAAGGCACCCCCGGAATGCCGTTCTGTCCGTTCAGGCGCACGCTGCCGATGACGTACTGCTCGCCCGAAGTCGCCCGGATGCTCTTTTCCAGGACCAGGGTGACCACCAGGGTGACGACGCTCAGATAGATGTCGCTGACGCGGCCGTAGATCATGAAGTAGCCGAGAACGCCGGCGAACAGCAGGGGAATGACGACGGCGAGCAGGAACGGCAGCGTCGTGTCCCCAAGATTGAGCGCGAGCACCGCGTAGCTGTAACCGCCGAGGCCGAAGAAGGCGGTCTGGCCGAAGCTCAGGATGCCGACGTAACCCCAGAGGAAGCTCATGCTGAGCGCCAGGAGGGCGAACACGCAGATCAGCGAAAGGTTGAGCAGCTCCGCGAGGTCCAGGAACTGCGGCAGCGCCAACAGCGCGGCGAGCGACAGGGCAACGAGCGCCCACACGGACCGCTTCGTTTTCGGCTTCAGCATCGCCGGTAGCTGCGAGATCGTCTCCGAGGTCACGGATCACAGCCCCCGGCGAAGATGACCGGTGATCCCCTGGGGCAGGAGCCTCAGCAGCAGGATCGCAACGAGCAGCACGGCGATCTCGCCCAGGACCGAGGAGTAGGTGTAGGCGATGACCCCATCGATGGCGCCGAACAGGCTTGCCGCCGAGATCGTTCCCAGCAGCGGCAGATGGCCGCCGGCGATCACCGCGATGAAAGCCTTGGCGACGTAGAACAGCCCCATGGTCGGCGCCGCGCCGAAGACCGGTACCAGCAACGCGCCGGCCAGGCCGGTGATCGCCGAGCCGAAGCCGAAGGTGAACATGTAGACGCGGTTCACCTTGATGCCCAACGCCCGCGCCATGTCCGGGTTCTGCATCGTCCCGCGCACGATCACACCGAGCCGGCTGTAGCGCCAGAGCGCGTAGGTGCCGGCCAACAGCAGGACCGCGCTGGCGATCATGAAGAGGCTGTAGCCGGAGACCTGGTAGCCGCCGAAATCGACGCTGCCGGTCTCCACGGGAACGCTCCGCGACTGCGGCCCGAGCAGCGTGGTGACCGCCCCGACCAGCAGCAGACTCAGCCCCCAAGTGGCGAGCAGGGTGTCCAGCAGGCGGCCGTAAAGGAAGCGGATGACCGTGCGCTCGACCACGATGCCGAACAGGCCGACGGCGGCGGCCGAGGCCGGTATCGCCAACCACAGCGGCAAGCCGGCGTGATTGCACATCACACAGGCATAAGCCCCCAGCATGATGAACTCGCCCTGCGCCAGGTTGATGACCCGCATCATGCCGAAGATCACCGCCAGGCCCAGGCTGATGAACACGAAGATGCTGAGCGAGAACGCGATTTGGTAGATGTAGACCATGAGCGTAAGCGCGCCGCGGCGTCCTAGTCAGATCGAGAGCGTGACCAGGCCCCTGCCGGGGCAAGGGCCGTGGCCCGGCTCGCTCAGTCGACTTCGACGACGTACTGCTTGGTGTCGTTCGGGTTCTCGATCAGGTTGCACACCAGCTGGGTGTCGAGCGGCGGCCGCTGCTCATAGGAACGGACCACGTCGAAGGTCTGCTCCCGCGTGCCACGCGCGATATGCACATCCATGGTCACGTGATGGGTCTGCTTATCGATCGTGTAGAGGCCGCCGGGGCCATCGAACAGCGTGTCGCCCAGCACCTCCTTGACCGCGTCCGGCTCTGGCGAGCCGGCCCGCTTGACCGCCTCGGCCCAGAGGATCACGCCGCGATAACCGTACTCGCCGTACTCGCCGATGAAGTCGGTCTCGCCGCTGTAGTCGTGGAACCGCTTGACGAAGCTCTTCGCCGCCTCGCTCTGGAGGTCGTCGATGAACGAGGTCGCGATGATGATGCCGTCGCCCTCCTCGGGGGTCAGCTCGAGCTGCTCGCGGCCGAGACCGTAGGTCGTGCCGGCGAGCAGCATCTTGTCCTTGCCGATGGCGGCGTTGAACTGGCGGTAGAAGCTCATGTGCGCCGCGCCGACGAGGACCGACCAGACCACGTCCGGCTTTTCGTTCTGAATGCGGGCAATGACCGGCGCGAAGTTGGTCACGTCGAGGGGAAAGTGCTCGACCGCCAGGTCCTCGCCGCCGTTCTCGCGGATGTACTTCTGGATCCACTTGCTGGTGATGTGGCCGTAGCTGTAATCCGCCGCCAGGATGTAGCCGCGCTTGCCGCCGAGCTCGTTCACCACATAAGGCACGAGGGCGTCGAGCTGCTGCGCGGGCACCATGCCCGGGCAGACGTGGCGGCGGTCGCAGACCCCGCCCTCGTAGAGCGCGTCGTAGAACAGCAGCCCCTGGAAACGCTGGACGATCGGGCGCATCACCTCGCGGGCGGAGCTCGTGATGCCGCCTTGGATGACATGCGCCTTGTCCTTGAGCAGGGCCTGGGTCGTGTACTGCTGATAGAGCTGGTTGTTCGACTGCGTGTCGTAGAAGACCAGCTCGACGGGACGGCCGAGCAAGCCGCCGGCCGCGTTGATCTCATCGACGGCCATGGCGACGCCCTTCATCTGCTTCAGGGCGTAGATGTTCAGGCCGCCGGTCTGATCGAGCAGGTTGGCAACCTTGATCGGGCTTTCAGCGGCGATGCCCGCCTTCTTGAGGACTGCGGGCAAGCTCGCGAAGGCCAGGCCGCCTGCCCCAAGTCTCGTGAATTGCCGTCGTGATAGCTTTAGCATTGCGTTCTCCCTGTTTTGATTGCGGACGACTGACTGCGGTTTGCCGCATGTCTCCTAGCGTTGTTGCCGTAAGGCGCCGACGGTCTTCCTTAGCCGTTAGGCTCCGCAGTCTCCGGCATCACCAGAGCGACACCCGCCCGGTCCAGTGCCTCTCCGAAGGCGGCGGATGGCGCCCGATCCGTGACCAGGGTTTCGACGGCCTCGAACGGCGCCGTGCAGAAGTGCAGCTTGCGGCCGAACTTCTCGCTATCGGCCAGCCAGATGCAGCGCTCGGCCCGCTTCAGCACCAAACGGTTCAGCCGGAAGAGAAACTCGAAGCCGTCGACGATCCCGTTCTCGAGGTCGATCCCGTGGGCGCCCAGAACGGCCAGGTCGAAGCAGCGCTCCCTCACGTCCTCGAGCGCTCCCTCGCCGTGAAGGATGCCGTTCTCGGGGTCGTACTCGCCGCCCGTCAGAAAGATCCTATGGCCGCTCCCGGCGGCAAAGGCATCGGCGATGGCCGGCATGTGGGTCATCACATTGAGAGCCACGCCGCCGGCCATGCGGCGCGCGGCCGCAAGCGCCGTGCTGCCGCTGCCGAAGTAGATCCACTGCCCCTCCTCCACCATGCCGGCGGCGACTTGCCCGATCGCGTCCTTGGCCTCGGCGAACTCGCCGATCCGCCGGCGGAGCGGGGACAGCCCGTGCTCGACCGGCAGGGCGCCGCCATAGGAGCGCCGTAGCTTCCCGGCGCGCTCCAGGGCCTTCAGATCGCGCCGCACGGTCTCCGTCGACACGCCGAACTCCTCGGCGACGGAAGCGACATTCACATCGCTGCCGGTCCAGAGCTTTTCCAAGATCTGCTGCTGGCGCGTTGCAGGAAATCGGCGAGACACTGGGTCACCCCCTCAATAATCCACATTCGTTGAAACGCCCGCCGTCTACAGAATTCCGAGAATCCTCGACTTCACGGCTGAATTTGGGCTTTCCAGCGATAATGCCTTTCATCCAAGTGTTGTACTAGTGTGGTTTATCGTGGCTTAATGTTGACTACCGTTCGATGCCCCGTCAAGAGAATTCGCGGAGCGAAGGGATCGAGCGGTGGGCTCGCGCCGCGCCATGTGATCGACGATGAGACAGGGAAAGGGAACGTCTGATGCTGCGAAAGATCGCCAAGATGGGTGCCGACACGCTTTCCAAGCCGGCGGAGCCGGTGCGCGAACCGACAGCACCCGAGATTCGGGCGCTGGCACAGGACATGATCGAGACCTGTGAGGACATCGGCGCGGGCGGCATTGCGGCAACGCAGGTCTATGCGCCGCTGCGCCTCTTCGTCTATCGGGTCCGCGCCGACCTCATCCCCGAGGGAGCCACCCTCAAGCCTCGGTCATGGACCGTCGTCGTCAACCCCGAGATCATCCCCCAGAGCAGCGAGAAGAAGGTGTTTATGGAGCGCTGCCTGTCTCTTCCCGGCCTCTGCGGCCCGGTTCCGCGCTACACGCATGTTCTCTGTCGCGGCACGACCCTGGAAGGCGAGCCCCTCGAGATCGACGCACGGGCCAAGGAAAGCATGATCCTGCAGCACGAATATGATCACCTCGACGGCATCCTCTATCCGATGCGAATGGATGACATCTCGAAGCTGGCCTTCGTCGACGAGTGCTTCGGGGCGCCCGCCTATCCCCTGCCGATCAGCCTCGAGGACTACATGGTCTGACCGGAATAGTGCGAACGCCGCGCTCCTCCTGAGCCATGCACTCACTCGTGTTCGCGTTTGTTGGTCGCGGGGGCAGGGTTTAAACCTGCGACCTTGAGGTTATGAGCCTGGCAAAACAGCGAGCTGCACTGCCCTGGGATCGAGTTATAGGCTGCCAGTTCTTCAGATCAACAATGCCCCAACGAGGAGGCTCGCATCAGGTGTAACGAGCAGCATGGAATCCGGGCAGAGCGTCGGCGTGCGCTTGTCGCCCTTCACCCAGGCGTCGATCATGTCGGCCCACTCCTGCAGCATGTGTCGGCGCTGAGGCTCATACTCCGCCTTGTTGTGGACGCCGCGAGAAGAACGGCCGTCTTCGTGAGCAAAGCGTTTTTCGATCCAGTCTCGATTGAAGCCGAGTTCATTCAGCGGTGTCGAGCCGGTTCTACGGAGGTCGTGGACTGTGAACGGTTCGAGCGGTAAGCCATCCTTCTGCGCACGCTCGACAACGCCGTAGGTGATCCGGTTGAAAGTCGCGCCGGACATGGGTGCGTCAGAGTCGTATCGCGACGGCAGCAGATACCGGGAGTCCCCGGAACAGGTCCTCAAAGCGATCATGACGTCGAGGGCCTGCTACGAGAGGTAAACGTTGTGCGCCTTGGATCGCTTCATCCGCTCTTTCGGCACCGTCCAGACGGCATTCTCGAAATCCACTTCATCCCAGGTCGCCTCCTGGAGCTCGCTCTTGCGAACCATCGTCAACAGGAAGAGTCGCATCCCCAGACGGATCGTGGGCAGGCTCGGGGCATGCTCAAGCATCTTGAGCATGACGCGGATTTCCGTCGGCGACAGGGACCGGTCCTTCGGTCTAAGAGCCTGACCCAAAATGATTGCTTTCGGAACAAGAGCTTGGAGCCAAGAACCTCTTCACATTTCATTGCCGGACTTGATCCGGCAATCCAGGCATCGCTTGGGCCAGGCGCCAATCTGGATCACCGGGTCAAGCCCGGTGATGACAAACGAAGTAAGGCAACTTATTGATCTCAAAGAGTTCATTTCGAGTCAGACTCTAATACCGAGCTCCGTTGACTCGAACCTATCCTTTGGCCGTCATTGCGAGCTGGCGTCAGCCAGCCCCTCGGCGCCACTGGGCAATCCAGAGCCGCCGCGCAAGCGTCGGCCAGCTAGATTGCTTCGCTCCGCTCGCAATGACGATCGCTATCGTCATGAGTCGCATTCAACATCGCTTGTTATAAGCGACTGAGGCGAAGACAGCCTGGCAATTATTCTCAAGTCGTTCAGCGTCAAAAAATCAAGTTGCCGTAGCACCTTACGAATTCTTATCGCTCTTTTTCATAGCTCGATATAATTTTTGTCGTTGTTCGTCTTTTCATGAGGATTTCAAATCGCTTCTCAAGCCTCGTGGCGGTTCCCATTATTTCCGCATAGCGAGAGGAGGCTGACCATGACGAACATTCCCAAGCGCCCACGCGGCAGACCCAAGGGATCGGAAATCGACGATGGTGTTCTCCTATCCCAGATCGCCGATCTCCTTGTCGAGAGCGAAGCCCAGAACGTTGCCGCCGCCGTGCGCCGGATCGCCGGGCACGACCCGAGCCTGATCCGCCGGCTGCAACGCAAGTTCAAGCGCGACCGCTCGACGTTGCTGGCGCAGGCGCACGCCAAGGCGGCGCAAGCCAGTGCCGAGCGGGAGACCTGGATCGACGAGATCCAGCGCGTGACCCGTCCGCTCGACTGGCGGCAGACCAAGGATCCGACCATGCGGGTCTTGGACGCCCTGGAGCGCGAGCGCCAGGAGCGCCTCGCGAAGCACCATCCCGACGCCTCGGCCTAGTGGTACGACTCCGACATTCCGATCCCGGAATGTCGGGCCGCTCCACTAGGTATCTCTTTGTTGGGTCCAATTCCGGTCGACACTTGATCCAATTTCATCGGACTCAAGTGTCGGAATTGAACCACTAGGGCCGGCCCGGGCGGCCGGAAACGCCTTCCAGGAACGGGATCAACAGAGCAGCGACCGCCTCGGGGTCCTCGGCCAGCGCCATGTGCCGGAGCCCGGGCAGGATCTCGGCCCGGGCGCCGGGGATCAGGCCCGCCATGCGGCGCGCCATCGCCGGCGCGTTGCCCCGATCGTCCTCCCCGGTGATGACCAGCGTTGGGCAGCCAATCGCCTCGATCGCTTTGGCCAGCGGGGCATCGGCCTCGGCCAGGACGCGGTAGGCGGCGGGATAGACCGCCGGATCGTTGGCCAGAATCCACCGGCGGACCCGCTCGAGGACTTCCGGCCGGCGAGCGGCGAAGTCCTCCGTGAACCAGCGCCCCAGCGCCGCCTCGACGGTCGCGGCCGGGCCCTCGGCCGCGGCCTGCGCGACGCGGACGCGGACTGCCTCGCGCTGCGCCTCCGTGCGGTCGTGCGCGGCGTTGAGGATCGCCAGCGCGACGACCCGCCCCGGATGGGCCAGGGTGAAGGCCTGCGCGATCAGGCCACCGAGCGAGAAGCCGACCAGGGCGAAGCGCTCGAGCTTCAGCGCCTCGGCCAGGCCTAGGAGCTGGTCGACGAAATCCTCCATGCTGTAGGGCCGCCGGGGCTTGGCGCTCTCGCCGTGGCCGAGCAGGTCGTAGCGCACGACGCAAAAGCGGGCCCGCAAGGCGTCCCACTGCCAGTCCCACATGAAGCGGTTCATGCCGAGGCCGTGGACCAGCACCACCGTCGGGCCACTGCCGTCGACCTCGTAGACCGTGCCTCCGGCGACCGCCACGCGGCCCGTCCCGGTCACTCGGCCGCAGCTTCCCGATCCTCCGTGTCCTGGAAGGCCGGCATCACCTCGTCGATGAAAAGCCTGAGCGACTTCTTCTGCTCGGCCATCGGCAGGCCGTAGCTGGCGTTGTAGCAGAAGTAGTCGACGCCGAGCGCCTCATAGGGCTTGAGCTTCGCGATGGCCTGCTCGGGCGTGCCAAGGATCAGGTTGTCCATCAGCTTGGCCGGCTCGTACTCGGCCTGATTGGTCAGCAGCGCCGGGTCGGGCTCCTGCGGGAAGCCCTCGACCACCGGGGCGAGGGTGCGGAACAGGTTCTCGAACTGGCGGCCCTGGCGCACGATGGCCTCGACGAAGGGCTGCTCCTGCCCGGCCCGCGCGAAGATGCCGCTGTGGCGCATGGTCATGAAGCGCGGCCGGGCCGCGGCCGGGCTCGCGGCCAGCGCGTCCTCGAAGCGGCCCATGTAGGTCTCGACCTCGGCGAAGGGCCGGGTCAGCGCCCAGGTCATGACGCTGTAGCCCTCCTTGACCGCGGCATTGAAGGTGCCGGGATCGCGCGCCGCGACCCAGATCGGCGGATGCGGCTGCTGCAGCGGCTTCGGGCAAGCGGTCGCGGTCGGGAAGGACCAATACTCGCCCTCGTGCGCGTAGTCGCCCTGCCACAAGGCCTTCAGGGCCGGCAGCATCTCCAGCATCATCGGCACGCCGATGTTCTGATGCATGCCGCCGGCCATGCGGTCGAACTCGCGCTGATAGGCGCCCTTGCCGATGCCGAATTCCAGGCGTCCGCCGGACAACAGGTCGAGCAGCGCCGCCTCGCCGGCGAGCTTGATCGGATGCCAGTAGGGCGCCACCACGACGGCGGTGCCCAGGCGGATTCGAGAGGTCTGCGACGCCCAGTAGGCCAGGAGCTGGAAGGGCCCGGGCGCGATGGTCATCTCGATGGCGTGGTGCTCGGCGGCCCAGACGATGTCGAAGCCGCCTTCGTCTGCCATCTGCACCATCTCGGTCGTGTGCCGGGCGACATCGCGCATGTCGGTCTCACCGCTCATGCGCTCCAGGTTGATCACAAGGGTGAATCTCACGCCCGTTCCTCCCGGCTTTTGCTTTCCCGTTCGTTGCCGCTTGTATCAAGCCCCGGATCGGGAAATCCGTAAACCGGAAAAAGGCGGCGTCCGCGCGGGCCATAGAGCGCCGCTTTCGGACAAACGGCTCATCCGGACGCGTGCAGGATTTGCCGCTGGCTACATCAGCCGTCATTGCGAACCGGCGACAGCCGGCGCGGCAATCCAGAACCACCACTCGGACGGTAGCCATCTCGATTGCTTCGCTGCGCTCGCAATGACGAACCGACCGTTGTTGGGTCGCTTCCAAAACAACTGTGTGCTTGAAGATCAACGGAGAACGGCCATGAAAGTCGGTTTCATCGGGCTCGGCAACGTCGGCGGCAAGCTCGCCGGCTGCCTGCTGCGCAACGGTTTCGATCTGACCGTGCGCGATCTCGACCGCGCCGCCGCCGAACCGTTTCTCGCGCAAGGCGCGGCCTGGGCCGAGACACCCAAGGCGATGGCGGAGACTGTCGATCTGCTGATCTCCTGCCTGCCGAGCCCGGCCGCCTCGGCCGCGGTCCTGGAGGCCGAAGACGGCGTGATCGCCGGCCTCGGCCCCGGCAAGACCTGGGCCGAGATGAGCACGACGGACGAGGCCGAGGTCAAACGCCTGGGCGCGCTGGTCGAGGCAACGGGTGCCGTGGCGATGGACTGCCCGGTCTCGGGGGGCTGCCACCGCGCGGCGACCGGCAACATCTCGATCTTCGTCGGTGCCGAGCGCCCGGCCTTCGAGGCCGCCCTGCCCGCCTTGACGGCCATGGGCCGGCGCATCCTCCACGTCGGGCCGCTGGGCAGCGCCTCGGTGCTCAAGGTGGTGACGAACTACCTCGCCTCCGTCCACCTCGTCGCCCTGGGCGAGGCGATGATGGTCGCCAAGCAGGCCGGCATGGACCTCAACACGACCTACGAGGCGATCCGGATCTCCTCCGGCAACTCCTTCGTCCACGAGACCGAGAGCCAGGTGATCCTGAACGGTAGCCGCAACATCAACTTCACGATGGACCTGGTAGTCAAGGACATGAGCCTGTTCGACGGCCTGGCTGAGCGCCTCGGCGTCGGCCTCGAGCTCTCGCCGCTCGTGCTCGACATCTTCAAGGAGGGCCAGGCGCGCTACGGCGACCGCGCTTGGTCGCCCGGCATCGTGCGGCGGCTCGAGGAGTCCTGCGGAAGCGAGCTGTTGGCGCCCGGCTTCCCAGCCGAGATCGTCGACGACGAGCCGGAAGAGCGGGGGTACGAGGTCGCGGTGCGGGGCCGCGGCTGAGGCACTAGTGGTTCAATTCCGACACTTGAGTCCGATGAAATTGGATCAAGTGTCGACCAGAATTGGACCCAAACTAAAGAGTTACCTAGTGGGGCGGCCCGACATTCCGGGATCGGAATGTCGGAGTCGAACCACTAGGTCGTCAGGGCGACACCCAAAGACCGCTCGATCAGCCAGAGGGTCGCCACGGCGGCGATCAGAACGGAACCGAGCTGGAGGACGGCGCGCGGGTATAGCGCGCAGCGGCTCAACAGGAAGGCGGCCGGCAGGAAGGCCGCCACGATCGCGAGCTGGCCGGTTTCGACGCCGAGATTGAAGGCGAAGAGCGACAGCAACAGCGCCTCGGACGGCAGGCCGAGCGCTTCGAGCGCGCCCGCGAAGCCGACTCCATGGATCAAGCCGAAGCCGAAGGCCACGGCCCAGAGCCGCCGGCGGACGATCGGCCAGATGTTGTTCAGCGCCGAGACCACGATGGTGGCCGCGATCACCGGCTCGACGATGCGCGACGGCAGATCCAGCCAGCCGAGCGTGGCCAGGGCGAGCGTAAGAGAATGCGCGAGCGTGAAGGCCGTCACCACCTTGACCACGTCGACGAACGACTCGCGCAAGCTGGTGGCCCGCCTCCAGGTCCCCGCCTCGAAGCGCAGCACCGCGGGCAGCAACAGCACGAGCAGGAACAGGATGTGGTCGAAGCCGATCCAGATGTGCCAGACGCCTTCGGCCAGATAGCTGTGGAACTGAGGCCAGACGTCCGGCCCACCGGGCCCCAGACTCCACTGCCGTCGATCGGGGCTGAAAACGACGCTTTGGATCTCGCCGCCGCGCTCGACCTGCACCAACCCCCGGTGCAGGGCATCGAGATCGAACAGCAAGTCGTAGCCGACATCCAGCGTCGTGACCGGGCCCGGACATTCCGCCACGAAGCGAATTACGGAAAAAGCCTCGTCGTCGTGCCGGTCGACCAGATGGTCGTGCGCGCGGGCCGGACAGCCGCCGGCCGCCGTCTCCAGGCTCAGCCGGGCCAACGCATAGGCGGCGATCGCCGCGTGCTGAGCTTTCAGCTCGCCCCAGGTGATCGCCGCGTCCCGATCGCGGTCGAGACCGATGGTGTGCTCCAGATCGCGCAGCGCGATGTCCCACTGGCCCTCGATGCTGGTCTCGCCGACGGATAAACTCAGATAGGCGTCGCTCGGCCGGTGGGCGGCGGCCGGTGCGGCCGTCGCGAGGGTCAGGATCATGAGCGTCAGAAGCGCGAAGATCTGACGACCGCATAAATCGATCGCTTCAGAAAGAAATTTATTGTTTTCAATATTTTGTGCCGCGATATTCGCACACAACCTTCTTCTTTGGTCCGCTACGCGGACGCCCCCCTCCCGGCGCTTCGCGCCGACCTCCCCCTCGAGGGGGGAGGCAAGGAACCGAGCCAAGCCTCTGAAATCATTCCCTCCCCCCTTGAGGGGGAGGGTTAGGGTGGGGGGCGGGCGCGAAGCGCCCAGAGAAAAAGACAGCACGAGAGCCTCAATCAGCTAAACGGTAGCCGGCGACGACAACGACGCGGCGGCAGTTGTAGGCTTTACGCCGAGGCCGCGAGGACGGATGCACGAGTCCCTTAACGCGCCCGTATCACTGCAAATGAAGCACGCCATCGGCGCCGCGTTGGTGGTCGTCCTGCTTTGCGGCTCCTTTCCGCTCTCGGCCGATGCCGCCGAATTCAAGGGCCTGGCGCGGGTGCAGGAGGACGGCACGCTCAAGCTCCGCGGCCGCACGGTGCGTCTGTTCGGCATCTATCTGCCGCCAAGCGGACGGACCTGCCGCAGCAGTCTGCGCCCGGTGCGTTGCGGTTCGCGGGCGGTCCTGGCCTTGGATTTCAAGATCCGGGGCTTCGTGCGCTGCGAGCCCAAGGTGCGCTACCGGGACCGGAGCCTCAGCGCGACCTGCTGGACCAAGGGCGATGGCTCGGTGCTGGCGCCGGAGGTCGATCTGGCGGCCTGGCTGATCCAAAGGGGCTGGGCCCTCGCCCGTCCGGATGCGCCCTTCGAGTACCACGGCCTCGAGCGCATCGCCCGGGCGCGCGGCCGTGGCGTCTGGGGCTTCCAAGCCGACTCGATCACTCGTCGCTGACCGGCAAGAGGCTGCCCTGGTACAGCACCGGGCCGGTCGGCGCGCCGGTGGGCGAGCCGCCGAGCGGCTCCAGGCTGACCGCGAGCACCGC